>CAITEF010000603.1 GCA_903891315.1 uncultured Rhodospirillales bacterium
TGCGCGACCATTCTCGAAGAAGGCGATCACCGGCGTGCGGTGCGGTTCCTTGAGGAACAAGGTGGCAATGCCAAGGAAGACGCCAAAGACCACAATCTGGGTGACGTTGCCGGAGGCAAAGGAGCGGGCGACGTTGTCGGGGAAGATGTCCAGGATCACCGCCGAGAATTCGGGAATGTTCCCCACCGCCGTCTTCACGTCGCCCTTCAAATGGAAGCCCGCACCGGGCTGAATCCACTGCATGATCACAATGGCAATCGCAAATGCAACCACGCTGGTGACGACGTAATAGACCAGGATCCGCAAAGTGAGCCTGCCAACGAAGCCGGTGTCTTTGATGGTGGTCAGCCCCGCCATCAAGGTGAAGAAGATCAGCGGAATCGCCGCCATGACCAGCAGCCGGATGAAGATGTCGCCGATCAGCTTCAGGCTCCCGGCACTCGGCCCCATGAGCAGACCAACCACGACTCCAACTGCCATGCCGACGAAAATCTGCGTGCCGATGGAGCGACGCTGATACCAATCCCAAGCGACCTTCATGGCTTCAGTCTCCGGCTTAAGATTTCGACGAAATTGTCCAGGTCTTCGATGTTGTTGTGCACGCCTAGCGAGACGCGCAGGCCACCGAGGCGGCCGGAGACGATGATGTTGTTGGCCGCGAAATACTCCACCCAACCGTCGCCGGGCGGGTCGTATGCGCAGATCGACGACCAGCGCCGCGGATCGGCCGGGCCGAGGCGCGATACACCATGCGCGGCCAGCCGGTCGGTGAGATAGGCAGCCAGAGTGGTGATGTGCTGTTCGATGGTGCCGATGCCGATGCCGAGCAACAGATCGAGTGCCGCGCCCATCGCGTAAATGCCAGAGTAGTTGTGATTGCCGATCTCGAAGCGCTGCGCGTCGGGTGCGAAGGGCACGTCGATCTCGCGCACGACATGATCATCACCTGGGGCCGGGACCATGCTGGCGCGGGCGGCATAGGCGGGCGCGAGGGCGGGGATGAGGTCGCTGCGGCAATAGAACAGGCCGATCCCGTGCGGGCAGAGCAGCCCTTTATGACCGCTGGCGGCCCACATCGCGATACCGGAATTGCGCAAATCCACTTCGCGCAACCCAACCGCCTGCACGCCATCAACCACCAGATGCGCGCCCACGCGACGGCAAAGCTCGGCAAGCCCAGGGAGATCATTGCGCTGGCCGGGGTGGAACGAGACATCGGCCACCGCGACCACGCGGGTACGGGAGTCGATATGCGGGCCGAGCAAATCGGGGCCAACCCAGTTCTCTGTTTGCGGGATCATGCGGATTTCGACGCCATGCCTGCGCAGATTGAGCCACGGGAAGACGTTGTTCGGATGTTCGCTCGCTGGGAGGACGACATTGTCGCCAGGACGCCAGTCAATGGCGTTCGCCGCGATGTTGATGCCTTCGGAGGTGTTCTTGCAGAACGCGACCTCGCCCGTGTCACACCCGAGCAGTTGCGCGGCCTTCGCCCGTGTTGCTGCAACCGTCGCACCCCAGGCACGCTTGTCGCCGCCATGGGTTTGGATGGCAGTGTAGTAATCCGCCAGCGTTTGCGTCACGCAGTCTGGCGGCGAGTTCATGTTGGCGCTGTCGAGATAGATCAGATGCCGGGTGATCGGGAATTGCGCGCGCGCCGCGATCAGTGGGTCCATGAAGGTATCCATCATCGCATTTCCTCCACGCCGTCGGCGATATGGTGGGGTGAGGCCGGAAACAGAGAAGCATATTTCAGGCCGGTTCCGGTGTTGATGACCACTACCTTCTCGTCCGGCTGAACCCAGCCGGATTGCAGCAATTGGCGCAGGGCGACGATGGTGGTCCCCGCCTCTGGGCACATGAAGATGCCATCGCTGACCATCACCTCGCGCACGGCGGTGAGCGCGTCGTCACCCGAGACCGCGATGGCCATCCCGCCGGTCTCACGCAGGATCTGCAGGATCAGGAAATCGACCAGCGGCTTGGGCGCACGCAGGCCGCCGGGCAGCGTGTCGATCTCGCCCCAGGGGGTGCAGGAATCCTTGCCGGAGGTGAACGCCTCGACAAGTGGCGCGCAGCCTTCATATTGGGCAATGACGAAGCGCGGCAGCTTGCCGTGAAGCCAGCCCAATTCGCGCAATTCGTTGAACGCCTTCCAGATGCCGATCAGGCCGACGCCGCCTCCGATCGGGTAGACGACCACATCGGGCATACGCCAGCCGAGCTGTTCGGCGATCTCCAGCCCCATCGTCTTCTTGCCTTCGACGCGATACGGCTCCTGAAACGTGTTGGCGCAGAAGGCTTGGTGATTTTCGGCAAACGACTTGGCCAGTCGGCCACCGCGCGAATTGTGACCGGCGAAGGTGTAAAGGTCGTGGCCGGTGAGTTCGCTCTCCACCAGCATCGGCTCGGGCGCGTCCTGCGGCAGGATGATGGTGGCCTCGATGCCGCCACGGCGAGAATAGACTGCCCAAGCATCGCCCGCATTGCCGGAGCTGGAGACGACGACGCGCTGCACGCCGAGTTCGCGCAGGCGCGAGACGCCGACGGATGCTCCACGCGCCTTGAAGGTGCCGGTCGGGTTCAGCCCTTCATCCTTCAAGCTGAGATCGGTCAGGCCGTGTTGCGCGCCCCAACGCAGGGGCAGGATCGGCGTGAAACCTTCCCCGAGAGTGACGATATGTGCCGGGTCCTGCACCGGCAGGAGTTCAGTATAGCGCCACAAACTCGCCTCGCGGGATTTCAGGTCCTCCCGCTTGAGAGCGTGGCGCATCGCCTCCGTGTCATAGCGGCAGAGCAACGTGCCGCCGCAGTCACACACACCCTGCAACAGATGCGGCGAGGTGGTGCGGCCGCAGCGTGTGCAGGCGAGGTGCGACAGAAAGGATCCGGATGCCGCCGCCATGTGATGTCCCCGCTCTCAGTGAGGTTCGTTCGATCCAACGCCCATGCAAATTTTACGCATTTAAGGTACTGAACAAACCTGACACGCGGCAATCACTAAGATCGCAATCGCCGGTCTTGTCGGCCGAAGAAGACAAGCAATTGTTAAGCCAGCGTTCCGTTCCCCCTCATCCCGGTGCCACCACGACCAGGATTTCCCCGCGTTCGGCACTGGATGAGCGGGTGCGGTGTGGCAGGCTGGAGTCGAAATAGATTGAGTCTCCCGGATGGAGCCGGACAATGCGATCACTGAATTCGATCTCGATCTCGCCCGACACCACGAAACAGAAATGCTCGCCGGGAAAGCTGAACACGCTGTCTCCGTCATAGATGCTGGGGTCGTAGGCGTGGGAGGGACGCAGCAGAAATGGCTCCATCTTCTTGACGCTGCGGGCCACTGCCAGGGCTTCATGCGTGTTGGTAACCCCAGCCCCCTCGGACACGAAGCGGCTCCCTTGGCCCTTGCGGACCACGACGATCTGATTTTCCTCCGATGTCTCGCCCAGAAGGTGCGAGACGCGGACACCGAGCGCGTTGGAGACTTTCACCGCCGTGGTGATGGAGGGCACCGCCAGATTGCGCTCGACCTTGGAGAGAAAGCTTTTGGTCAGACCGCTCTTTTCCGCCAATTGCTCCAGGCTCAACCGGCGGGCCTTGCGCAGCTCCATCATCCGCTCGGCAAACCCGATCTCGGCGTCGCGGGTCATGGAGTGTTCAATCCAGGAAAGTCGCGAATTCGGCGACCGGCACGCGTGGCGGGCTGAACTTGTTGACGATGTCGCTGGCATCCGCATAGCCCAGCGCCATGCCGCACAGGATACGCTCCTGCTTGGGCAAACCCAGTTCGTGGCGGACAATGTCGGGAAATTCGGCCAGTGAGGCTTGCGGGCAGGTATCAAGACCGCGTGCGGTGGCGGCGATCATTATGCTTTGCAGGAAAATGCCGTAATCGAGAAAACTGCCGGTCTCCAGCCCTGCATCGATGGTGAAGATCAATCCGCAGGGTGCCCCGAAGAACTCATAATTCGTCGCCCGCTGCAGTTTCATCTTCTCCTTTTCATGTCGCTGAATGTTCAACGTGGTGTAAAGCCCCCACCCGCATTCGCGCCTACGGGTCAAATACGGCTCATAGTGCTCCTTCGGATAATAGGTGTAGTCCCGCGCGTGGCCGGGCTCATCGGAGAGATAGGCGCCGCGGATGGCTTGGCCAAGACGCAGCAATTTCGCGCCGGTGAGGACATAGACGCGCCACGGCTGGAAATTGGAGCCGCTGGGCGCGTGAGAGGCGATCTCCAGAATGCGCTCAATCTCGTCGCGCGGCACGGATTTCGCTTGGTAGGCACGCACGGAATGCCGCCTGCGGATCGCGTCCTCGGCTGACAGAAAAGTGTCCGCTTGTGTCATTTAGAGATCTCCAAGGGCTACGATGCCTGCTTATTTCTGGCGTCCTGCCCAAGATTTTCCTGGTGAGTCTAATTTTTGTGCGGCACTCTGATGAGACGCTGTGTGACATGTCAAGTGTCCTAAAGGACATTAAAGGATGATCGTCGATGATGCGCTTCCTCATGGCTTGCTCGTTGGTTGTGGCTCTCGCGGGCGGAGAAGCGAGCGCCGCCGATCCATCGCTGGATGCGCTCTATGCAGCGGCCAAGGACGAAAAGCCGCTCACTTGGTATCAGGTGCCGCTGCCGCAGGCGGTGGGAGAGGAGATCGCGACCGCGTTCGCGCAGCAATATCCAGGGCTGGTAGTCCAAACGCAGCGCAATCCGGCGCAGACGCTGTTCGAGAAAATTGGCCAGGAGATCAAGGCGGATGCGCCAGGGGCGGATCTGTTCACCTCATCGGTGGTCAATCACCTCGCCACGCTGAAGCAGCAGGGCAAA
>CAITEF010000604.1 GCA_903891315.1 uncultured Rhodospirillales bacterium
CGCGCGACCATCGCCGAGAGCGGCCAGAGTTCGAAGCCTTTGTCCTTCAGCGTCGGCAGCCATTCTTCCAGGGCGGCGACGGTGTGCGGCCAGGGGTGGCCGATGGCGATCACCTCGCCATGCTTGCGGGCATGCGCTTCGATCTGCGCCAGCTCGTTGCGGATTTCCACCGGGTCGGAGCGATGGTCGATGAAATAGTCGCGCGCCGCACTCGGCACGCCAGCCATATGCGCCTGGATGATGCCCTGCGAATGCGGGATCACCACGCTGTCGAGGAACAGCATTTCCTGCGACAGGCTCTCCTTGGCCACCAGCGCCATCAGCGCCGGATCCTTGGTGGCGACCGAGCCCATGTGGTTGTTCAGCCCGACCGTGTTCGGCACCGCCTCAATGGCAGCGCGCAGGCGGGCGAGGTTGACCTCTGGCGGCAGATCGATCCGCAGCGGGTCAGGCCCAGTCCAGTCGGTGGAGTTGCCGAAGGCCTGCATCGGCATGTGCAGCGTGGCCTCATGCCCGCGCGCGGCACCTGCGGCGACCTGCTCGGGCAGTTTGTGGGCGAACGGGAACCAGGACAGCGTCAGCGGTGCGGGCATGGCGAGCACGCGCTCGGTGTTCGGATGCACCACGCCGAGATCGTCGATGACGATGCAGATTGCGGGCTTTTCGCGCGCGGCGGTGGCGGTGACCGCATAGCGCCGCCAACGCGGCCCGGCGGGGCTTGCCGGGACGGTGGGGAAGCTCAGCGACGGGACGGCCAGCGTGTCGAACACCGTGCTGGTGTCCGGTGCGGTCTCGAACGTGTTGGACAGCACAGTGGAGCCCTGGGCGCGCACAACCGCAGGCGTCGCCAGCCCAGCCAGGGCAGCGGCCGTTAGAAATTTGCGGCGGCGCATTTGGGTCGTCATAGCGGTCCCATATCAGAAAAAGCTGTTGAAATCATGAACAACATGCCGAGATCGATGCGGCGTGCATCGGCTCCCAGTCAGCCCCGTTTATAGCGTTATTGCAGGTGCGAGGAACAGGGGCAGATCGCAGATCTGCCCCTTTCGTTGCGTGAACTTTTTCGCACTCTGGCGATTCGAAACGTCAGCCGCCGAAGCCGAGAAAGCCGTTCTTCGGGTTCGGTGCGCCGCCATTGCCGGAAGCCGGGATCGCCGCTGGAGCGGGTGCAGCCGGGCGTTCCGGTGCCGGTGCCGGTGCCGGTGCCGCTGTGGCCACGCGATTTGGCGTCGGCGCGACGGGCGTTGGTGCCGGGCGCGCGGCGACCGCAGGCGTGGTGGTCTTGGACGGCTTGACGCCGATCCCGGCGGGGGCCGGGCTGTCCGGGCCGCCGCGCAGCGACAGCAGCAGGAAGGTGATGTTGTTGCGACCGAGATCGATCGACTCGTCGAGTGGCGTCAGGCCGAGCACATTGCGCCCGTTGAAATCAGCGCCACGGTTGATCGCCTCCTGGGCCGCCTGCACGTCGCCACGGTTGATCGCGTCAAACAGCGCGTCGGTGGGCGACATATCGCTGGTGCTGTGTTCGGCTGGGATCACCCGGTCGCGATTGACCTGTGCGCCCGGCAGGGCGGAGGGCGGAGCCGCATTCGGGGTCCGCGATTTCGGGCCGCTGCCCACCACAGGTGCGGTTGCATGCTCGGTCAAGCTATCCGCCTGGGCCTGCGCCATTCCGGCCATCAGGGCGGCGGTCATGGCAAGGGCGCTGAGCGTGGTCCGGAAAGCGGCGTCGCGATGGGTCACTGCGGTCTTCCTGCAAAAAAGCAGCCCGAGGTTTAGCGCATCATCGGTTCAGCCACCAGAACCCCAGATTGAGATAGGTGGCGAAGACGCCCCAACACAGATACGGCACCAGCAGCAGCCCGGCGGGGCGGTGGAGCCGGGTGAAGGACAGGATGGTCATTGCCACCAGCACCAGCATCGGCACGATCACCAGCAGACCGAGCCGAGGGCTTTGCATGCCGAAAAACGCGGGCGACCATGCGGCATTGATCAGCAATTGCCAGCCCCAAAGCTGCAAGGCGGCGGTCTGACGGCGGCCCTGCGGAGCCTTCCACCAAACCAGCCATGCGCTGGTGCCGATCATCGCGTAGAGCACCGACCAGACAGGTCCGAACAACCAGTCCGGCGGAGTGCCCCAGGGCCGGGTGAGGCCGCCATACCAGCCATGCATGGCGGGCCCGTTCACCGCGGCGGCGGTGGCACCGACCAGCAGGCACAGCCCGATGAACCCGACCAGCGCCGGCCAGGGGGAGCCTTCTCCCTCCGGCAGATTGTCGCGCGGATCGGGTCTGCGCGGTTTGCCGGGGCGGTTTGCTTTCTGGAACGCGTATTCCGCCATTCTCACCTGCTCTCGTTTCGTCCGTCCATCTTGCGCCCACCCTCTTTGCGCCCACCCTCTTTGCGCCCACCCTCTTTGCGCCACGCCAGCAAAGCGAAGCCGAGGATCAGCGGCAATGCCAGCTGAGAAGGGAAGAATGGCAGGGCAGCGACCCCGGTGACAACGTGATTGTTGCGTCGTGGCAGCTCGATCCACTCATTTGTTTGAGCACCGCGCCCCGACTCGACGCGGCGCAGCGCGGGAGCTCCGTTCGGGTCGAGCCAATGCAGGCTGCCGCCCGAAGCGCGCGCGAGCGGGGCGAGGCGTTCGGCGGTCACCCGCAGATCGGCGAATTCCAGCGGATCGGCCTCTCCGGCGGCGGCGAACGCGGTGCGCTCGCCGTCACTTGCCTGCCAGACGCCCGGCGCATCGGCCTGGGTCTGCGCGCTGAACCGACCGGGGGCGGTCTCCTTCAGGGCAAGTGTGCTGCGCTTGCCGTCCGGGTCGGTGATCAGAACCGGCGGCGGGGCGAGTGCTGCGACCGAACGCCGCTCGACGGTCAGCGTGCCGCCCTCGACATGCGCGGTGAGTGCGGTCTCCTCCAGCTCCGGCTCCTTCATCAGCCAATGCGCCACCCGACGCAGCAATTCGGCCTGCGGCCCGCCACCCTGCACGCCGCGCGACCACAGCCAGATCTGATCGGACAGCAACAGCCCGACACGCCCCTCGCCGACATGGTCGGTGATCAACAGCGGCTGGCCATCAGGCAGCGACATCAACACGTCGCCATGCACACCGGTGGCGGCGAGCGCGCGATACCACGGCCCCCAGTTTGGTTGACCGCCCGCCTGCCAGCCCGGCAGCGCTTCGGTGATCGGGTGGCGCAGCCCGGTGGCGGTGACGATGGGGCGGAACTCGCGCTCGATGACCCCCTGATTGCGGTCATCGACCGGTCGCGCTGGCAATACCGCGCCAATCGGTGTGGTGGCGGGCGAGCCTAGCCCTTCGAATTCTGGTCCCGCTGAGACCAACAAAGCGCCGCCATTGCGAACGTAATCGGCGATGTTGCGCATATAGGGCGCGGGCAGCAGGCCGCGATTGGTGAAGCGATCCAGGATGATCAGGTCGAATTCCTTGATCTTGACCTGGAACAGCTCGCGCACCGGAAAAGCGATCAGCGCCAGTTCGTTGATCGGCGTGAGGTCGTCCTTTTCCGGAGGCCGCAGAATGGTGAAATGCACCAGATCGACCGACGGGTCGGCCTTCAGCAACCGTCGCCACGTGCGCTCGCCCTGATGCGGCTCACCCGAGATCAGCATCACCCGCAACCGGTCGCGCACGCCGTCGATCGTCACCACCGCGCGGCGGTTGCGCTGACTGACGGCACCGGCGAGCGGATCGGCGGAGAGTTCGACCACGCCGGGGCCCGCGCGGGTGACCGGGATCTCGATGTCCTGCTCCTGGCCGATCTGCACCTGAATCTGGCGTGGAGCCTCGCCGTCATGGCGGATGGTGAGCGTGGTGGTGCGGCTGGAGAGCAGGCCGGGCGAGACGCCGAGATCCTCGACGACAGCGCGCAAGGTCACGCTTTTGCCGACGATGCCGTAGCCGGGTGCGGAGACCACGCGCACCCGTCGATCCGTCTCCTCACCCTTTGCCGCCAGCAGAACATGCAACGCCACGCCGGAGGGCATCGCCTTGGGGATGTCGTGCACCTGCCCGTCGGTGGCCATGATGACGCCCGCGAGGCGAGAGGGTTCGATATCGGCGAGCGCGTGGTCGATGGCGGCGAACAGGCGGGTGCCGGTCGCCCCGTCGCCAGCGACCTCGACGGTGCGCAGTTCGATGTCCTCAAGGCTCGCATGATGCGCGGCGACATCCTCGGCAATCGCCGTGCGTGCCTTTTCGACCAGTTCGGCGCGATTGCCGATTTGCATCGAGGCGGTGTGATCGAGCACCAGCAGCGCGATGTCGGGTCGCCCCTGTCGGGTCTCCTGCACCAGAGTGGGACCGACCAGCCAGAGCAGCATCGCGGCGAAACACACCCCCCGCCATAGCGTGCCGCTGGCCCGACGCCAGAGGCCTAGGGCGAGCGCGAGAGCGCATATCCCACCGAGGGTCGCGATCAGCCAGATCGGCAGCAGCGGAGCGAGCTGCAGGGCGGCGATGGTTTGCGTCATTGGCCGAGGCGCTCCAGTAGAGCGGGCACATGCACCTGATCGCCTTTGTAATTGCCGGTCAGCGCGTACATCACGAGGTTCACCCCGAACCGGAATGCCAGCACACGCTGGCGCACGCCGCCGGGGATGGTGGCGTAGGGGTAGCGCCCGGCGCTGTCGGTCGCCCAGGCGGCGGCCCAGTCATGTCCGCCGATGATCACCGGGGAGACGCTGTCATTGGTGCGGTCCTCATCACGCTGCACCCAGACCTCGCCACCATCGTAGCGACCCGGGAAGCCGCGCAGCAGGTAGAACGAGCGGGCGAGCACGTGCTCCACTGTGAGCGGTGTGAGTTTCGGAATCGTCAACACGCGGCCGATCCGCTCCAGCGCCGAAGCCGATCCGGGCGAGAAGCCCTCCCCGGAGCCCGCGTCACGCGTGTCGATCAGCACGATGCCGCCATTGGCCATGTAGGCGTCGAGTGCCCTGGCGAAATTGGTGTCCGGCACCGGGTCATCGGCGGAGATCGGCCAGTAGAGCAGCGGAAAGAAGGCCAATTCGTCGGTGCCGGGACGCACTGCCACCGGTGCTGCCAACGCCGCGTTGGTGCGTCGGTTCACGTAGTCCGACAATCCCTGCAAGCCTGAGCGCGAGACGGCGTCGCGGCTTTCGTCGGTGCGGATATAGGCCAGCCGGGTTGCCAGCGCCGGGTTGTCCGACACCGGCGGCGTCTGGGCCTGGGCGAGATGCAACGAGAGCAGCAGCACCAGCCCCGCCGCCGCCCGGCGCAG
>CAITEF010000605.1 GCA_903891315.1 uncultured Rhodospirillales bacterium
GGCTTGGGCGGCTTGGGCTTGGCGATGACGGGCTGGGCGGCGAAGTCGAACGGGATGCCCATGATGTCGGCGTATTCGACATCGAACAGGCCCTTGTCGTTGAGTTCGTAGGACTGGCGCCGCAGGCCGCGGCCGACGACCTGCTCGCACAGGAGCTGGGTGCCGAAGGCGCGGACGCCGAGGATATGGGTGACGGTGTTGGTGTCCCACCCCTCGGTGAGCATGGAAACGGAGACGACGCAGCGCACGGTTTCGCCGAGGCGGCCCTTGCGGCCGACGGTGTTCATGACCTCGCGCAGCAGTTCCTCGTCGGTGATGGCCGCGGCCCCTGCCCCGGCGCCATCGCGTTGCATCTTTTCGCGGCGGAACTGTTCGAGCTCCGGGCCGACGGCGGCGCGGAAGGCGGCGTCGAGTGCTTCGCCCGAGTCGATCTGCTCGCTGTCGATGAGCAGCGTGTTGGGGCGCGGCAGGCGGGCGCCGTGGTCGTCGTAGTTGGTGAACAGCTTGAGTTTCCCGTCAGTGAAGCTGTTCTGCTCGTCGCCCTCGGCCACATCCCGCTCGAAGCCGGAGATCCATTCATAGACGAGTTCGGAGGTGGAGGTGTTGTTGCAGACGACGATGAAGACCGGCGGCGTGTCGATGCCAGCGCGCTGCCACTCCTGGAAGGTTTTTTCGTAGTGGCCGTAAAGAGCGTAGAGCGCTGTCTGCAGCTCGTTGGGGAGTGACAGCGGGTTGCCCTTACCGCCTTTGGCGCGGCCGGCCTTGGGCATCTTCTTGCCGATGTGGTCCCACAGGTTGCGGTAGATCGGCGTGTCGCCGGTCACGGCGTTGTCGGCCACGGGGATGCGCGGCAGCTTCACGATGCCGCATTCGATGGCGTCCATCAGGGAGAAGTCGCTGACGGTCCAGGGGAAGAGCGTGCCTTCGCGGTAGCCGGAGCCGCGCAGGAAGAAGGGGGTGGCGGACAGATCATAGAGGGCGGTGATGCCGAGCTTGCGCTTCACCGCTTCCAGGCCGCTGATCCAGAGGCGGGCGGCTTCGGCGTTCTTCTTGGCCTCCTCCCGCTCGTCGGCGCCGATCTCCTCGTCGCTGTTGGGTTTCTCGCGGTAGCAGTGGTGCGCTTCGTCGTTGATGACCACGACGCCCTTGAAGCCCATCAGCTCGTTGACGACCCGGTTGAGCATCTGGCCTTCAGTTTCGAGGGTTTGCGGCGGCGTGTCGCGGCCCTGGAGCAGGGAGCGGCCGGTTTTGCTGATCTCCAGCGTCTCGCGCAGCTTGAAGGCGTGGTAGTTGGTGATGACGATCTTGGCCTTGTCGATGTCCGGCAGCATGTCGGTCGGCACGAGTTCGCGGCTGCGGTAGTAGCTGTTGGGGTCGTTGGGTTTTAATACCAGCAGACGGTCGCGGATGGTGATGCCGGGGGCAACGATGAGGAAGCCGCGGCTGTAGAGGTTGCTGCCGGGGGTGCGGACGGCGTTGATGGCCTGCCAGGCGATGAGCATGGCCATGACGGTTGTCTTGCCGCTGCCGGTGGCCATCTTGAGCGCGATGCGGAACAGCTCGGGGTTGGATTGTTCGTTGGCACCGAGAAGGTGCTGGCGGAACTTGTCGTAGCGGCGCTCCTTGCGGGCGACTTCGGTGAGCCAGATAACCGTTTCGACCGCCTCGATCTGGCAGAAGAACGGTTTGACGCCCTGGAACTTGTGGGTGCGCCAATGGCTGAGCAGGCGCTGTGTGGCGGGCGTGACACCCCAGTTGCTGGGGTTGGGGATGTTGCGCCAGCTGTCCACGTAGCCGCGGATTTCGTTGATGATCGGGGTAGGGTTGTATTCCTGCTGCTCGGTGGAGAGGTCGTTAGCGTCCGGCAGCATGAGGCTGGCCTGGCTGGATTTCCTTTGTTTCTTCCGGGATTTGGGGACTGGAGTGATGAGCTCGGATTTCCGTCGACCTGCGAGAGGAGGGAGGTTGAGCGGCTGGCCGTCAGCGTCGAGAGCATGATGCCGAGAGGGGACTTCGTAGGGCGAGTTAAGGATCGGCTGTTCGAAGAAGCTGGTCGCCATTGGTGTCCCTGATCCTTGGTCATCGCCAGTGCTTACCATGCGCGAGGTTAGATTCGATGTCACCTCGATCTACACATTTTCGGTGCGCCCAATAGGAAATTGGCTGCAAGAGCCTGGAACAGCCCTGCCGAGGCAGGAACGACCTTGCACAACATAAACAAAACATGGAGGAATCATTAAAAATGAAACTGGCCGACTTTCACTGGTCGTTAGTTACGTTTTTGCAAATTCCTCGCTTTTTTAGTTTTGATCTCAATCGGTTAATGCGGATTCAGGTCAATTATTCCGATAATTATCCCGCATTATCCCGCATTATCCCGCATTATTCCTATAATTATTCCGACATTTATTCCGATGGCATCCTGAGCAAAGACCCGATAGCTGGTTTGTCCCAATGAGGCCTCGAATGGTGGGACTGTCGTGCAAGCCAAATCCAAAGGATCCTTTGCTCATCAGCGTACTCGGTTGGGAGCATCTCAACAGTCGCTGCTTATCATGCCAGCGCACTCAGACGTGTCCGGCTCGACCGAAGACGTTGGCGCGTATATGGCGCCATTGGAAATCGAAGAGACAGGGCACGAGAAGTCTGGTGGGCTGATTGGTAGGACTCGCAGGAGTCGCCAGGTGAATGCGGCGGCGCCACCGGCTGCCCTGCGTGTCCTGATCACGATCCTGGCGCGCCAGTTAGTGCGAGAGGTCGCCCTCGACGGCCCGCATCAGGACAGCCATTCGTCGGCCATCCTTGTCAGACATGACGCCGCTCACGGGGTGCCTTCGGAAAGGTTGGTCGCATGAGCGACCAGATCGATCTTCCGCGCGATGAACTTCCGCGCCTGCTGCTTCAGCGCGAGGTCGCGGAACACTTTCGTTGCAGCACGCGCACCATTCGCAACTGGACGAAGAAGGGCGTTCTGAAGCCTATCCACATCGGGACCAGCACCTTCTACCAGCGCGACGAAGTCGAACGGCTCAGCAAATTCGGCACAGATGGAGCTTGATAGATTTCAATCTATTGGGCTTCATCTTAATAACGTCCCGTTCTACATTTCCTGAATGATGCATCTACCGGTCTTAAGATTTTCCTCTATCTTCCTATATTTGCCCCAAAGGAGGTTGAATACGTGAAACGCCATCGCCAGATCGCTGATGCAGCCAAAAAGCCGGACAGCACCATGACGAATTTCCCGACCGCCGCCGAAGTGTTTGCGCAGATTGACGGTTGGGACGATGTCAGCGAGCGCCGCTGCCGCGATTTCAAGTCCGTGATGAACTCGCTCAAGCGCACCTACGGGCGCCCTCTGGAGGCCATCCGAATGGACCCCGACGACCTGGGCAGGGTTTACCTCAACACATCACCGGCGGTACTCGGCATCAAGGAGAGGAGCCTGGGCGGCTACCAGAGCAGCATGCGCGCGATCCTGCGTCATCTTGGTCTCGTCGCCATGCCCCGGCGCCTCAAGACGCCACTCGCCGATGAGTGGCAGGTGCTGCGCGACGCCTTGCCGAACCAGTTCATCTCCATTCGCCTGCAGGCGTTTATGACCTTCTGCTCGGACAGCGGCATCATGCCGGCGGACGTCACGGAGGAGACCGTCGTCCTCTACCTGAACCACCTGCGGTCGTTGAAGACCGGCGCACAACCGTCGCTCCAGATCAGAAAGGTAACAGGGGCAAAACCCCGGGCGTTCAGGCTTCTCTGCAACGCGATGAGACGACCGCCGCGAGGCTGGGGATAATTGGGCTTCCATCGATACCGAGCCTGTCGCCGAGATAGTCCCAGAAGCTCAGGCGCAGCTTGGCAC
>CAITEF010000606.1 GCA_903891315.1 uncultured Rhodospirillales bacterium
ATTTAATTCATATAGCCCTTGAAGGTTTGGAAGATTCGACCGAAGTATCGAGAACCATGGCCCGTCGCCGTTATCAAATTCTACTCGTGTTCTTGTTACGCCATTTCTCACCCGATCGGAAAATAGTGCAGTCTTGAAGCAATTTTTTGCGCTGGACACCGACTCATCGTATTTTTTCACGACATCAATCGCGTGATAAAACCATTTGCACTCGTAAAAATATTGTCCAGCTGGGTCTCTCCGATCAAGATTGCCAACGTCGCACGAAGCTGCCCCCGGGATGGCGAAGTTCCGGAGCTTGTTAAAATCGGATGAGGAATTTCCAACGATAAATTCTATCTGTTTGCAATAGTCCGCAAACTGCGCGTGTGCTGAATGATTCAAGGCAAGCAAGATGAGACTGAAAAGAACTATTTTCCTGCCCCAGATTTTTATCATCGCTCTTGTCCTCTCGCCCCATAAACAGACCGAATGCGTTACAGCAAGCTTGGGATGGGTGAATGTAGCGCTGCCCTTCGATTTCGTCACGCGGCGCAATGATGGGCAACGCGTCGCTCACCTATTCTACGCCTTTTCACCGACCAAATCACGGCAATTGGCGGCTGAACACGCGCGGGATCGGGATGGCGTCGAGATCCACGCCGTCGAAGCAGCGGAGGTTGATGGCATGGATTGGAGGGATTTGGGGTGTGGGAGATTTCCGCAGGACGATGGGGCGGCTGTCGACGTGCGTCATTGCAAGCGAAGCGTGAACGAGCAACCTTTGACCTGGGCCCCGTTGCCGGCTCGGCAAGCCTGTCTGACCACGTGAGTCTCGGGCGTCGGTGTGCTGTCTTCCAGTCTTTGCCGAAGCGCCTGCCGGAGTTTTTCCCGGGACTCGTATACTTTGGGGTCTTTTGCTTCTGGATTTGCCCCTGGCGGTTGCTTCTGGACATCAGCGGCAAAGGGACGGCCAGAGAGGCAATCGACTTCGACGTTATTGCCGTTGTAGCAACCACTATCGGCGCGGGCGGGCCCCACCGACGCGAAGGCCACGGCAAGGAAGGTCAACAAACACCGCTCTTGGGGTCAACGCGTTGAGCGATTGATCACGGCAATTGGCTGCCGAACACACGCTGGATTGGGATCGTGTCGAGATCGACGTCGTCGAGGCAGCGAACATTGATGGTCCAAAGACCGTCCGGATTTATTCTCGGCCAGCGGAACGGCAGAATGCCGCAAGTCGGACAGAAATAGTCCTTCGCCGTTCGGGTGTGGAATTGATAGAGGGTGAGATCATCGAGCTGGGTGAGCAGGCGGAAATCTTCCTGGGCGACCCGATGGTTGAGCGCGCCGCGTTTGCGGCACATCGAACAATCGCAGACGCGCACATGGTCGAGCTCGGCATCGATCTCGAAGCGGACAGCGCCGCAATGGCAGGAGCCTTGGTAGGTCGTCTTCATCGGTCGGGTCTCACTCTCACACGCGATTGCGCGCCTCCCAGACTTCACTCCGGCTGCGTCGCCTTGTGCGCCAGCAGCGCCATCAGGCGACGGTCGCGCCATTCCTGACGGGCGGCTTGATCCTCCAGGGGGAGGTGATGGCGCATGGCGGTGTTGATGTCGGCGACCAGTTCCGGCGTCCAATCCACTGGGGTTTGCTCGGCCTGGACCTGGGCGTAGAGGCCGCCATAGCGGGCGCAGTAATCCTCGATCCCGCCGGGCGCGTTGAGGTCGCAGGTCTCGAACGGCCCCATGAAGGCCCAGCGCAGGCCGAGGCCGTGCTTGATGGTGGCGTCGCAATCCTCCGGTGAAACCACGCCGTCGGCGACTAGGCGGAAGGCCTCGGCGACGAGGGCGATTTGCAGGCGGTTGAGCACGAAGCCGTTGACCTCGCGCTTGATGGTGGCGGGCACCATGCCGGCGCGTTCCATGATGGCGCGGGTGTGTGCGACCACCTCAGCGGAGGTCCAGGGGGCGGGGCAGATCTCGACGACCGGGACGAGATAAGGCGGATTGACCGGATGGGCGACGAGGCAGCGATGCCGGCCGCGCAACGGCTTGGTGAACACGCTGGCCGGGATGCCGGAGGTGGAACTCGCCAGAATGGTGGATTTGGGGGCGATCTCGTCCATGCGTTGGAACAGGGCGATCTTGGCGTCGGCGCGCTCGGGGCCGTTCTCCTGGACGTAGATCGCGCCGTCGAGCGCTGCTTCGAGCGTGGGGGCGAGCGAGATGCGGGCGAGGACTTCGTCTGGCGTGTCACGGATCAGGCCGAGCGCGTGGAGTTCGGGCAGGCGGGCGCCGATGAAGCCGAGGGCGTTGGAGGCGGCTTCTTGGGATTGGTCGTAGAGCGAGACGTTGAAGCCCGAGCGGGCGAAGACAATCGACCATGCGCGCCCGATCAGCCCGCCGCCCACCACTGCAATCTTGTCCATCTGGAGTCCTCCGTTTGGACGCATCGAACCACCCGATGCCGTCTTGCGCAATCGCCGGAGCGGACGCAGGGTTGCGGCAACGAGATTTGGGGGAACCATGAAGCGCATCGCAATTCTGGATGATTGGCAAAGCATCGCCGAAGGGGCAGCGGATTGGTCTGCGGTGCGTACGAAGGCGCAGATCGTGTTCTTCAACGAGGCGTTTGCCAGCGAGGATCAGGCGGCGGAAAAGCTCGCGGATTTCGACGCGGTGGTGGCGATGCGGGAGCGGACGCAGTTTCCGGAGCGGCTGATCGCCCGTCTGCCGCGGCTGAAATTGTTGAGCTTCACTGGGCCGCGCAATGCGGCAATCGATATTCCGGGCTGCACCAAGCATGGCGTGCAAGTGTGTTTCACCACGGGCAAGCCCGCGACGTTTGCCACCGCCGAACTCGCCTTGGGGCTGATGATTTCGGCCACGCGGCATCTGGCGTTGGGGGATGCGGAGATCCGCGCCGGTCGGTTCCAGGAGAACACGCCGCCGGGGCTGGAGTTGATGGGCTGCACGCTGGGGGTGATCGGGGTCGGCAAGCTGGGCGGCAAGCTGGCGAAATTCGCCAATGCGATTGGGATGAACGTGCTCGGCTGGAGCCAGAACCTCACCGAGGCGGCGGCGGCGGACGCGGGCGTGCAGATGGTGAGCAAGGATGAGCTGCTGGCGCGCTCCGATGTGGTCAGCCTGCATCTCGTGCTGTCGGATCGCTCGCGCCACACTTTGGGGGCTTCGGATCTGGCGAAGATGAAGGACGGGGCGGTGGTGATCAACACCTCACGCGCGGGGCTGATCGATTACGCGGCGTTGTTGGCCGAGGTGCAGAAGCGTCGGTTGGTGGCAGCACTCGATGTGTTCGAGATCGAGCCGCTGCCGGCCAATGATCCATGGCGGACGGCGCCGAACACGGTGCTCAGCCCGCATCTGGGCTATGTGACGCGGGCGAACATGGTGGGGCATTACCGGGAGTCGGCGGAGAATCTGGCGGCGTGGCTCGATGGTGCGCCGATCCGGATGATGAACGAGATCAAATAATCTCGTCATTGCGAGGAGGCCTTGCCGACGACGCAATCCATCGAAACATCGGCTCAGCCGATAGCTCGATGGATTGCCACGTCGCTCCGCTCCTCGCAATGACGCTCAAACGAGGAGAATGACGATGCACGCCTGGGCCGTGGTTGAGAACGGGGCTCCGCTCCAAGAGGTTGAATTTCCCACCCCGGTGCCGACCGGCACGGAGGTGTTGCTGGAGACGACCTATTGCGGCGTGTGCCATTCGGATCTGCATATCTGGGAAGGCTCCTACGATCTCGGCGGCGGGAAGAAGATGTCGCTGAAGGATCGCGGCGTGGTGCTGCCGCTGGCGATGGGCCATGAGATCGTGGGCCGCGTGGTGGCCCTGGGGCCAGAGGCCGAGGGGGTGAAGATCGGTGATATCCGCATCGTTTACCCTTGGGTGGGCTGCGGCATCTGCGAAGCCTGTGCGGCGGAGGAGGACAATATGTGCCTCCTCGGCCGCGCGCTCGGTGTGTATCAGAATGGCGGCTATGGCACCCATGTGGTGGCCCCGCATCCGCGCCATCTGGTCGACCCGGGCAATCTGGACCCCGCCGTTGCCGCCACCTATGCGTGCTCTGGGATCACGGTCTATGCGGCGATCAAGAAGGTGATGCCGATCTCGCCGGATGAGGCGATTGTCCTGGTGGGCGCGGGTGGGCTGGGGCTGAACGCGATTGCGGTGCTCAAGGCGCTCGGGCACCGCCACATCATCTCGGTTGATGTCTCCGAGGAGAAGCTGCAAGCGGCGCGTGATGCTGGGGCGCATAAGGTGGTCAATGGCAGCGGGCCGGACGTGTCGGCGCGGATCATCGCGACCGCGGGCAAGCCGGTGCTGGCGATCATTGATCTGGTGAACGGCACGGCGACCGCACGGGCGGCGTTCGATGCGCTGCGCAAGGGTGGCAAGTTGGTGCAGGTCGGGCTGTTCGGCGGCGAACTCACGCTGCCACTGCCGATCATGGCGATCAGGGCGCTGACGGTGCAGGGCAGCTACGTGGGCAATCCGAAAGAGTTGCGCGAGCTGGTCGCACTGGCCCAGGCTGGCACGCTCGCGGCATTGCCGGTCGAGGTTGTGCCGCAGCGTGAGGCGGATGCGGCGTTGCAGCGTCTGCATCATGGCAAGGTGACCGGGCGGCTGGTGCTGCGCGCGGATGCGGCTTGAGGCCAGACCGTCATCGTGAGGCGCGAAGCGCCGTCACGATCCAGGAGCCAAAGGCTCGGCTCCACGATTTCTGGATCGTGACGCTTCGCTGACGATGACGGTTTGTGTTTGGACATTTGAGGAGATTTTGACATGACCGACCAACGTCAATCCCTGCTGCTCAAGGAACGCCCGACCGGCATGCCGTCGGCGAAGAATTTCACCCTGGCCACCGACGCCATCCCTGCCCCCGGCGCTGGCGAGGTGCTGACGCGCACGCTGTATCTGTCGATCGACCCGTATATGCGCGGCCGGTTGTCGGATCGGAAAAGCTACGCGCCCTCGGTGCAGATCGGCGAGGTGATGACGGGCGAGACGGTGGGCGAGGTGCTCGCCTCCAACGATCCCGGTTTCGTGCCCGGTGATATCTTGGTGGGACCACGCGGCTGGTCGACGCATATCGTCTCCAAGGCCGAGGGGCTGACGAAACTCACCGGCACGCTGGCCCCGCTTTCCACCTATCTCGGCGTGCTCGGGATGCCCGGGGTGACGGCGTATTACGGCATGAGCGATATCGGCCAGCCGAAAGCGGGCGAGACGGTACTGATCTCGGCGGCCTCGGGGGCGGTGGGGTCGGTCGCCGGACAACTCGCCAAGCGGGCGGGTTGCCGGGTTGTGGGTGTGGCAGGCGGGCCGGACAAGTGCCTGTATGTGCAGGAACAATTGGGCTTTGACGCCTGCGTAGATCATCATGCGGGCGATCTCGACGCGCAGATTGCCGATGCCTGCCCCAAGGGCGTGGATGTCTATTTCGAGAATGTTGGTGGTGCTGTGCAGGAGGCGGCGTTCAAGGCGCTGAACTTCTTCTCGCGGGTGATCATGTGCGGGATGGTGGCGCAGTATAACGACACCGAGTTCCGGCCCGGGCCGAATTTGGGGTTTGTGGTGGCGAAGCGGGTGAAGATCCAGGGCCTGATCGTGTTCGACAAGCCAGAACGCTACGGGGAATGGCGGGCACTCGCGGCCCCGTGGATTCTGGATGGGTCGTTCCGGTATCGCGAGACAATTGTGGACGGCTTGGAGAACGCGCCGGAGGCGTTGTCGTTGGTGCTGAGCGGCGGGAATTTCGGAAAGATGGTGGTGAAGGTGGCTTAAGAAGCTGTCATTGCGAGGCCCGCCAGGGCCGTCGCAATCCAGTGAGGGCGGAGACCTTGCTCTACGACATCGATGGATCGCGACGCTTCACGCGCGATGACGATTTATTGACGGAGTTTTAGGACTTTTTACCTTGATTGCAGCCAAAAATCATCGTTTAACATGATCGATGGACCTCTCCCCCGCACAGCCTGAATCAGACCCGATCGCCGCAATTTTGCGGACGATCCTGCTTGGGCTGAAGGC
>CAITEF010000607.1 GCA_903891315.1 uncultured Rhodospirillales bacterium
AATGAAGACCCTTCTCCTCGTCTGAGGCACGCCAAAATGAGCGGCGTTCAACACCATGATTTCAAAGCGGTATCCCAGTTCTCTCATTTCAGCGAGCAGTTGGTCATATCCCCGCCAACCGCGCATGTTGACGACATTCTCGATGACAACCCAACGAGGGCGTGGATTTAACCAACGAGCAAAGTTGGTGACGAAGTAAGCGGTTCGCTTGCTGTCTTCGTCCTGAGGACGACTACCTCTTGCACAGGTGTGATGGGTGCATTCCGGCGACCCCAACAGCAGGTCAATCGGACCGATATCCACCAAATAATCAGGCCGCGTGTCGGCATCCATCATCAGATTGACCGCTTTGGCGCGCGGGAAGTTTTTACCGAAAGCTTCGGTCGCTCGGGTCCAACCGTCGACACCACATACGATTTCAGCACCTGCGGCTTGTGCGCCCCAACTGCTACCGCCCCCACCGCAGAAAAGGTCAAGAGCCCGAATCGGCATGCCTCGCATACTACTAGGTTCTCAAACCGGTGCCAGTGCCCCAAACACATCACCGTTGTGATTTCAGCCTCATCCGCAGGTGCTCGGCGCTGGATTCCAATGAATTCTCTATGAGCAGGTATCGGGCTCTTGGCCGCCTCACTTACCGAGTCTTCGGTCTGTCAGGATCGCGATAGACGCGGCGAGCCAAGAAATTTCTGAACAAAGCCGCGTAGGATGGCCTTGTCCTCCAGGTCGCATTCCCAGACCACGAGGCTCTGCCAGCCCATTTGTCGTAGACGCTCCTGATGCTCAGCATCCCGTTGAACGTTTCGCGCCAGTTTTGCTTCCCAGAAGTCGGCACGGGTCTTTGGTTTGGTGGCGAACCGGCATCCTGGATGCGAATGCCAGAAACAGCCATGGAGCCATATGACCTTCTGAGGATGCCCCGTTTCAGTGGACGGTTTGTGGGCTTGCGGGCTAGGCGTCGGCGAGCATTTTTTGCATCTCGGCTTCGTAGGTGATTGGCGAGCGATATCCCAGTCCGGAATGCAGCCGGACCGGGTTGTACCAGCCCTCGATATAGCTGAAGCAAGCCATTCTGGCCTCAGCCTGGGAGGTGAACCGGCGGCGGCTGAGCAGCTCAGCCTCCAGTGTGGAAAAGAAGCTCTCGGCCATCGCATTGTCATAGGCATCGCCGACAGACCCCATCGATGGGCGCACGCCGGCCTCGCCACATCGTTTGCCGAACGCCACGGACGTGTATTGGCTGCCCTGGTCGCTGTGATGGATAACGCCTTTGGGCCGCCGCTGACCGAGGGCCATTTCCGTGGCGTCCAGAACCAATTCAGCACGGAGGTGGTTCGCCATGGACCACCCCACGATCTTGCGGCTCCAGGCATCCAGCACGACAGCGAGGTAGAGAAAACCCACCGCGGTCGGCACATAGGTGATGTCGGCCACCCATAACTGGTTCGGCGCGGTGGCGGTGAAGTTGCGATCGACCAAATCGGGCGCTGGCCTCGCATCCTTGTCGCGTCGTGTCGTGGTCGGCCCGCTGTGCCGATGGCTGGCGCCAACAAGCCCTGCGTCGCGCATCAGGCGCGCGATCCTCTTGCGGCCATGCGCTTGCCCATGATTGCGTAGCTCGGCGTGAACGCGGGGCGCGCCATAGGTCTGGCGAGAACTCGCGTGCACCGTCTTGATGCGCTTCAGCAACGCTGCATCAGCCTGGGCATGTGCCGAGGGCGGGCGATGCAGCCACGCATAGAAGCCAGCCTTCGACACGCCGAGCACGCGCGCCATCACGGCAACCGGGAAT
>CAITEF010000608.1 GCA_903891315.1 uncultured Rhodospirillales bacterium
TCGAAAGCTATCGCCGCCGTGCCGCACTCCAGCGACAATCACGTGCTGGACGGCCGCCAACCTACGCGACAATCAAGTCCATTGAGGAATTGTCGCTCCGCGACAATCAAACCAACGACTGACCATTGCCAGCGACAATCAAAGTTGGCATTCTCACACAGCCGCGACAATCAATTCTCATCCTGATTGACGCCAGCCTCTCACCCAGATCGTCGCGCTACAGGCCGCACTGTTCCACTATTCGCG
Organism: uncultured Rhodospirillales bacterium; assembly: GCA_903891315.1. GTDB lineage: Bacteria > Pseudomonadota > Alphaproteobacteria > Acetobacterales > Acetobacteraceae > CAIQQQ01. Next base: position 247 of record CAITEF010000608.1, read on the forward strand.
CGATCGGCGTGGTGAACATCCAAGGGCACATCTGGCATCGTGGTCCGGGATTCTTCAGGCCGATGCCTATGGCGGTTATGGCGAACTTTATGCCGCCGGTCGCCAACCTGCGCCCGTGCTGGAAGCCGGCTGCTTCGCCCACGCGCGTCGAAAGTTCTTCGAGCTGGCCGATGTCGAGGGCGCGGCCCGCAAAAAGAGCCGTGGTGAGCGATCAGGCCAAATTTATCCGATCGCGCTGGAGGCAGTGCAAAAACTCGATGCCCTGTTCGAGATCGAGCGCAGCATCAACGGCAAGAACCCGAGCGACAGGCTCGCCGTCCGTCAGGAGTTCGGCGCGCCGCTGATGGTTGAACTGCACGATTGGCTGAACGCTCAACTGGAGAAGCTGTCGCGCAACCACGATCTGGCCAAGGCTATCAACTACGTGCTGCGCCGCTGGGATGCGTTCACACGCTTCCTGGACGACGGTCGGGTCTGCTTGACGAACAACGCCGCCGAACGGGCGTTGCGCTGCGTGCCGCTGGGCAGAAAAGCGTGGCTTTTCTGTGGGTCCGATCGCGGCGGTCAGCGGGCGGCGGTCATTTATTCGCTCATTCAGTCCGCCCGGCTGAATGATGTCGATCCGCAGGCCTGGTTGGCCGACGTCCTTGCGCGCATTGCCGATCATCCGGTGCGCCAACTCGATCAGTTGCTGCCGTGGAACTGGCACAAGCGCGCGGGCGTGCTATCTCAGGCCGCATGACGACCCGCAGCGCCATCGACAGCTTCACCGAGATCGCCACGCTTCGTATCGAGTTGAAAGACTCCGACCCACCAATCTGGCGCGTGGTCGAAGTACCGACCTCGATCACGCTCAAAGTCCTGCACGATATCGTCCAGGTCACGATGGGTTGGCTGGATTACCACCTATGGGAACTGGTCATCGACGGGCAGAGCTATGGCCTGCCCATGGATGAAGACTGGGGGACGGCACCACGCAAAGTCGCCTCGCGCACGCGCCTGCGCGAAGTGCTCGCCCCGGGCACGACCAGGATCGATTACATCTACGATTTTGGCGATAACTGGGAGCATAACCTCATCGTCAGCGATGTGCGTCGCGGCGAACCGGACACGGCATATCCCCGCTTTATTGGCGGCGAACGCGACTGCCCACCCGAGGACTGCGGCGGCATCCCCGGCTTCTATGAGATGCTGGAAGCCAAAACCGACCCCAACCATCCCGACCATGCCGAAATCACAGAGTGGCTCGACGGGTATGACCCGGACGAACTGGAAGTCTTTCCCATCCAAGTCGCACTCGGCAGAATCTCAGCCCGCCGCAACGCCGCAGCAAAGCGCATCATCAAACCGGCAAACGACTGACGCCCGTTCCAGCGGCCTTCACCGGATGGCTACGAGGTGGCGAGCGTTGCTTCCTCACGCAATTGCCAACCGTTTGGCGGCACAGGCCCTTGAGCGCATTCCGGCCAGTGACTTGGACAATCTTTGCTCGACCGTCTCTGTTCGGATGCAAAAGTCACTTACCCGGCGATTGGGCTATCTCCATGACAGTGAGGAAGCTAAGCAGGCCGTCACTCGTTGGCTCCGCGCTGATGGACCATTGGGCAATCTTTTCGCCGGAGATGATGGCGCCTTCCAGCTTCTTCGCAATACCGCTCCCGTTGCCCCCGAAGAGGTGTTGCGGCGTGCAGAGGACGAAACGGCAGGCCCGAACGGCGGAGCGATCCTAAACCCCAAATCGCCTTCTCGTTGGCAGTTGACGACGGTGCTGAAGTCGCTGGCATACGAACAAGGATTGTTTGACCGTGCAGCCAAGCTCTTGGCCAAGTTTGCGGCGGCTGCCTTCACGAACAAAGTCTGCCGTGAAGTTCCTCGAATTCTTGTTTCAAACTGGGGTCGGCCGAACCATCGAAGGTAGCCATGCCATTCATTTGATCATTTATCGGGATAACGAACCGTTCTCGGCGATGGTCGGTTATGGTCGGTTGATTAACCTCTACGATGCCGCAAACCGCATAAGTCTCGCCTACAGGGTGGAAAACCTTCTCTGTCGATTTATCGAACGTAAGTGTAACATCGCTCGCAACGTGAGATTGGGCTTTCAAGTTGGCAAAACCAATCGGGTCTGTCGCAGGGTCTACGTTGTTGCTGCAGCCACTAGCCAAGGTGATTACCCACACCAACACGGCCACCCTAAATACTCTTGGGATTGGCATTTGAGTCCCCCGCCTCAGGTCTGAAAAACTGACCCTGCCACTTTCCTTCTTCCCCGCCAAGCAATCGCGCTCTTGCGCGGTGCCGCCCTTCAGCGGCACGAGGTCGCCACGCGCGAAGCGCGTCAAGGATTTTGCCGATCAGAGCGATTTGCTACTCCCTTTCTTGAGGGAGGCACTTCAATACAATCATGCTCCCCGCGCATTTTCATTTGGCATTGGTTTGGCCCAATCAACAAGGCCCTTGGCCGACACGTGGCAAACGCTCCGTGCGGCGTTCATCGCCATTCCAACGAAGGCACGAAACGCAACAATCCTTGGCGGCTTCCTGCATAAGCTGAATGAAACAGACGCTGCGCTCTGTTCGGCGCTCCTAGATGAGATACTTGCCGACCCTGAAATGGCTCTGCATTTCGTTTATCTCCAAGCGCGGACAGAGATAAACGAAGAGGCCCTCGCAAGGTTGCGGAAGGCCATCACAGGTGAACGTACGACGGCTACCGACGGTGCGCCCTTACACTGCGAGCGTCATGTTTGCGGGCGATCTCGGTCGCTCACGCTGCGTGACACGGGCAGGAGGTCAGATCCGCCCACCTAAACCTTCACCACACCCCGTTCGATCAGGCTGCGCGCGCAATCGACGATGGACTGTTCCACGGGCCGCGTCTGCCAGCCCAGCACTTTCAGGGCATGTCCGGCATCGGCGTCGCGGACATTGCCCAGTTCGCCGGTGATCTGGCGGATCATCGGGTTGAACAGCGCGGACACGCGCACCAGCCAGTCGGGCAAAGTGCGGGTGGGCACCTTGCGCGCGTCTGCCGGCACCTGCGCCTTCAGCACGCGCGCCACGTCGATCAGTTTCATGAACGGGCCCGCCGCGATAAAGCGTTCGCCCGCAATGCCATGCGCGGTCAGCGCGCGCACGTGCAGATCGGCCACATCGCGCACGTCGACAATGCCGAAACCCAGATCGGGGCATCCGGGCAGCAATCCGCCCAGCAATTGCCGGACGACCTCGATCGAGGCGGAGAAATCGTCGCTCCACA
>CAITEF010000609.1 GCA_903891315.1 uncultured Rhodospirillales bacterium
CGTCGTTATCGAGATGAACCCGCGCGTGTCGCGCTCCTCCGCGCTCGCCTCCAAGGCCACCGGCTTCCCGATCGCCAAGATCGCCGCCAAGCTTGCGGTGGGCTACACGCTCGACGAACTCAAGAACGACATCACCCAGACCACGCCGGCGAGCTTTGAGCCGACGCTGGATTACGTGGTGATCAAGATTCCACGGTTCACTTTCGAGAAATTCCCCGGCACCCCTGCTTTGCTCGGCACGTCCATGAAGTCGGTTGGCGAGGCGATGGCGATTGGCCGGTCGTTTGCCGAGGCGTTGCAGAAGGGTCTACGGTCGATGGAGACCGGCTTCTCCGGCCTCGACGCCATCGAGCCGCCGGGGGACGGCACGCTCGATGCCTATCGCGCCGCCCTCTCCCTGCCGCGTCCGGAGCGGATTTTGATGGCCGCCCAAGCGTTGCGCGCCGGGCTGACCGTTGAGGAAATCCACGACATCGCGAAATTCGACCCGTGGTTCCTGCGCGAGATGGAGACGATCATCGCCGCTGAGCGTCAGCTCACCGCCGATGGTCTGCCCAAAGGCGCGGTGGCTCTGCGTCGCCTAAAATCGCTCGGTTTCTCCGACAAGCAGCTTGCTCGCCTGGCCACGGTCAACGAGACCGAAGTGCTGGCGCTGCGTGAGAAGCTGGGCGTGCTGCCGGTTTATCGCCGCATCGACACCTGTGCGGGCGAGTTCGCCTCCGCCACCTCCTATATGTATTCGACCTATGAAGGCAGCTTCGGCACGCCGCTCTGTGAGGCCAATCCGACCAATCGCGACAAGATCATCATCCTCGGTGGTGGTCCGAACCGGATCGGCCAGGGCATCGAGTTCGATTATTGCTGCGTCCACGCCGCCTACGCGCTGCGCGATGCCGGGTTCGAGACCATCATGGTCAATTGCAACCCGGAAACCGTCTCGACCGATTACGACACCTCGGACCGCCTATATTTCGAGCCGCTGACGGCGGAGGACGTGATCTCGCTGGTCCGTCGCGAGCAGACCAACGGCCGCGTGCTGGGCTGCATCGTGCAATATGGCGGGCAGACGCCGCTGAAACTGTCGCTCGCGCTGACCAAGGCCGGAATTCCGATCCTGGGCACCTCGGCGGACGCCATCGACCTCGCCGAAGACCGCGAGCGCTTCCAGGGCTTGCTCAACCGCCTCGGTCTGCGCCAGCCGGAAAACGGCATCGCGCGTTCGGCGGAAGAGGCTGAGGCGATCACCGACCGCATCGGCTATCCGGTGGTGATCCGACCGAGCTACGTGCTCGGCGGGCGCGCGATGGAGATCGTGCACGACAATCGCGGCCTGCATCGCTACATGCGCGAGGCAGTTCAGGTCTCGGGCGAAAACCCGGTGCTGATCGACCGCTACCTCAACGACGCCATTGAGGTGGATGTGGACTGCATCTCCGACGGTGAGACGGTCTATGTCGCGGGCGTGATGGAGCACATCGAAGAGGCAGGCATCCATTCGGGTGACAGCGCCTGCGCGCTGCCGCCCTACACGCTCAGCCCAGCGATGGTGACCGAACTCAAAGCCGAGACCGAGGCGATGGCCAAGGCGATTGGCGTGGTTGGCCTGATGAACGTGCAATACGCGATCAAGGACAACGAGGTGTTCGTCCTCGAAGTTAATCCGCGCGCCTCGCGCACCGTGCCGTTCGTGGCCAAGGCGACCGGGATCGCGGTGGCCAAGATTGGTGCCCGCGTTATGGCCGGTGCCAAGCTTAGCGAGTTCAAACTGGACGATGAGGCGGTCGCCCGCCATGTCGCGGTGAAGGAGGCCGTGTTCCCCTTCGCGCGCTTCCCGAATGTGGACACCATTCTCGGCCCCGAGATGAAATCAACCGGCGAGGTCATGGGTCTCGACGCCAGCTTCGAGCGCGCCTTTGCCAAGAGCCAGCTGGGCGCGGGCGTGAAATTGCCGCTGGCAGGCACCGCGTTCCTCTCGGTGCGTGAGGCCGACAAGAACGCCTGTGTGGCGGTGGCGCGTCGTCTGGTCGATAGCGGTTTCACCCTCATGGCCACGCGCGGCACAGCGTTGAAGCTGAAAGAAGCCGGGATTGACTCCAAGGTGGTCAACAAGGTTCTGGAGGGTCGACCGCATTGCGTGGACTCGATTTTGTCCGGCCAGATCCAGCTGGTGATCAACACCGCGCAGGGCGCGCAATCGGTGCATGACAGTTTTGACATCCGCCGGTCAGCACTCACGCACGGCGTGCCGCACTACACCACCATCGCCGGAGCGAGGGCTGCGGCGCATGCGATTGCAGCTCTAAAATCGGGTAGGCTTGAAGTTGCGCCGCTGCAGTCGTATTTTCCGTCCTCGTTCTGACGCGCCTGCCTCATGAACGCGTCGTCGTGGTGGAGAATTCGTCGCCACGACGGTTGTGTTTCGGCTCCCGGCGTCCTTTCCTGTCCATCAACGTTCACCAACGCTCCCGAGGTTCCCGCCTGTGCAGAAGTTCCCGATGACCCTTCCCGGTCTCCAGCGTTTGGAGGACGAACTTCGCAATCTGAAAAGCGTCGAGCGACCGGCGGTGATTGCGGCGATTGCCGAAGCCCGCAGCCATGGCGATCTCTCGGAAAACGCCGAATACCATGCCGCCCGCGAGCGCCAGAGCTTCATCGAGGGCCGTGTGCAGGAACTCGAAGAGGTGATCTCGGCCGTCGAGGTGATCGATCCATCGACGCTCTCGGGCGACATGGTGAAGTTTGGCGCGCATGTCACCCTGATTGATGAAGAGACCGACAAGGAAATGACCTACCAGATCGTCGGCCAGCACGAGGCCGACATCAAGCAGGCCCGCCTGTCGATCTCTTCGCCGCTCGCCAAGGCGCTGATCGGCAAGAAAGTCGGCCAAACGATCTCGGTCCCGGCCCCGGGTGGCGATCGGACGTATGAGATTTTGACGGTGACGTTTAAGTAAGCATTCCAACTGGTTTTAATGCCGTCATTGCGAGCGAAGCGTGGCAATCCATCGAAAATCCGCCTTGGGTCTCGATGGCTTGCCACGCTTCGCTCGCAATGACGGATAAAAATGAC
>CAITEF010000610.1 GCA_903891315.1 uncultured Rhodospirillales bacterium
CTGGACGCCATGCGGGCGATCACCGCCCGTTTCCTGCAGGTCGGCCCCGATGGCAGCATCACCGAAGGCAAGGCCTGGCTGCAGCGGCCGGGGAATATGCGCTTCGAATATGACAAACCCGCCCCGTTTCTGATGCTGGCGGGCTTCGGGTCTTTCGTCTTCTACGACTCCCAACTCAAGCAGACGACCTCCATCCCGCTTGCCACCACGCCGCTGTCGATCCTGCTCGCCAACAAGGTGGAGTTGAAGGGCGATGTCACCGTCACCGGAATCGACCGCCAGCCGGGTGTGATCCAGGTGACGATGGTGCGCAGTTCCTCGCCGGATGACGGCTCGCTGACGCTGGTCTTCGCCGACCAACCGCTCGCGTTGCGACAATGGGTGGTCGCCGATGCGCAGCGGCAGGAGACGCGGGTGAGCCTGTTCGGAATCGAGCCGGGTGGCCCGTTCCCGCTGCGGATGTTCGAGTTCAACGATCCGCGCCTGAACCAGCCGAATAATAACTGAGGGAATATGGCGCGACTCTTGCGTTACTCTGCTTTAATCGAATTGCCTTAATTCGGGCACTCTTATCGTCGAGCATCCGCCTATGAAGCCGCTGATCGGAATCTCCTGTTGCACCAAATTGTTCGGCGCGTTCGGCATGCCGAACCACGCGGCGTCGGACACCTATGTGCGCGCGACCGACACGCTGGTCGGCGGTGTGCCGGTGCTGATGCCCGCCAACGGAACACGGGCGGATATCGCTGCCCTGGTGGCGCGGCTGGACGGATTCATCTTCACCGGCAGCCGCTCCAACGTGGCCCCCGACGAATATGACGGCCCGCCGCATGCCGAGGGCACGCCGGAAGACCATGCGCGCGACGCCGTCACATTGCGGCTGATCCGGGCCGCGATTGCCGCCGATATGCCGGTGCTGGCGATCTGCCGGGGCTTGCAGGAATTCAACGTGGCGATGGGCGGCAGCCTGCATCAGCGGCTGCAGGATCTGCCGGGTCGGATGGATCACTCCACCCCGATGCAGCCCAATCCGAAAGTGCGCACCGCCAAGGCGCACAGCGTCCGCCTCGCCACCGGATCGTGGCTGCACCGCCTTGCCGAGGTGCCGGAGATCCCGGTGAACTCGCTGCACAACCAGGGCATTGATCGTCTGGCGGCATCGCTGGTCGCCGAGGCCTGGGCACCGGATGGCACTGTTGAGGCGATCCGCGCGCCGGCCAACCGCTTTGCTGTCGGCGTGCAGTGGCATCCGGAATATGATTACGAGATCGACGCCGTCTCACGCGGGATTTTCCGCGCCTTCGGTCAGGCGGTGCGCGCCCGCCAGCGGCGCATGGCGTCGGAGATCAGTGCAGAGGCTGCGGCCGCCGAATAATGTTTGCAGGCTACCAGAGCTTGTGATGGCCGGTGTGGTCGATCCCGTGCAGCAATTCGCGGGAGATGAACACCAGAAGCGCCAGACCCGCCACCATCACCAGCGCATTGCGAAAAACAATCGTGACTCCATTCTTCCAGGGGCTATCGGCGTCCGCGATCTGTCGCCAACAGAAGACGATCAGCGTGACGACAAAGAATGCCGCGAAAAAGATATGCAGCCTGATCTGGGCGTGCTGCGGAAGCTCAACCAGCAGATCTGGTCGGTCGATCAACAAGGCCAGGAAGAACGCCCATCCGGCCGCAATGCCAATTATGATCAAGATGACCATAGTATCATGAATCCCCCGGTGGCACGGTTGCTGGCGGCTTCGCTGCCCGAAGTCCTGCCACCGGGAGATGATATCAGAATTATCGGTAGTAATAAACCGGACGATAATGATGCTCCGGCACTAAGATGCAGCCACCAAGCGTCACCGTCGCCAGCGCAAGACATACAGCACGAACCACCCATTTACCGGACATCGAACCCTCCATTGCCAGAGCAGGCATCTTCTAGCACAGAGTATGCGGCAAAATCTGGGCAGTTGATTTCATATTGCAACAGTGAAGTCAGTTTAACGTGCGTGAAAGCCATCACGCACGTTGGAACTTTCCTGCATAATTTTGCGTCAACCTATCGGTAATACTGCGACTTGCGGACAGTTACGGATTGATCTCCACAAAACGTTCAATAACATAGCCAAAGCATGCCGGATCACGACTGGAATATCGTGTCACATTGCATTGCCGAGGCAGGAATGAATCACGTCGCCGCCACCCACGCCAACGCCCCAAGCGACCGTAACAACGGTGACGACGATGCGCGTGGTGCCACTCTGGTCGCAAGATCGGGGCTGTTCGATGCTGCCTGGTATCGATCCGTTCACAACGACGTCATGACCGCCGGGATCGACCCCTTGCTGCATTTCCTCGACGAGGGTTGGCGCGAGGGGCGCAGGCCCAACCCGTATTTCGATGTCGAGTTCTACCGCGCAACGCACCAAGCCGTCGCTCAGGCTGGGATCGACCCGCTGCTGCATTACATCCTCGCGGGCGAGGCGGCGGGGCTCGCACCCTGCGAATGGTTCGACCCCGCCTGGTATGCCACGCGCCATCTGCTTGGGCCGGAGGCATCGCCGTTGGCGCATTTCCTCGCCCGGCGCTTCAGCGGCAAGGTCAGCCCACTGCCGGAATTCGATGTGGAATTCTATCTCGCGCGAAATCCCGATCTGGCGCAGGCAAAGATCGACCCGTTCGAGCATTATCTGCGTTACGGCTACCGCGAGGGGCGCGACCCGTCGGCGGAGTTCGACACCAAATTCTATCTGCACCGCTATCTCGACGGCAGCCTGGAGCAGAACCCGTTGATGCATTGGCGCAGGCATCGCCATGCGCTGATCCTGCGCAGCACGCGTCCGCCGGAGGAGGCCAGCGTGTTCGAGGCGGCACGGCGCAATGCGCGGTCGGGGCCGGAATTCGAGGAGGTGCAGCCACTGCCGCGCAACGCCACGCTGCAGGCCAAGCTGCTCGCCTATTACCTGCCGCAATTCCATCGGGTCGCGGAAAACGACCGTTGGTGGGGCGCTGGTTTCACCGAATGGACGGCAATTGCGCGCGGGATGCCGCGTTTCGAGGGGCATTACCAGCCGCGCATTCCGCGCGATCTCGGCCATTACGATCTCGCCTCGCCCGACGCGATGCGTCGCCAGATCAAGATGGCGCGTGGGGCCGGAATCCACGGCTTCGTGCATTATTTCTACTGGTTCAACGGCAAGCGTCTGCTGGAGACCCCCACCGAGACGATGCTGGCCGACCGCTCGCTCGATTTCCCATTCTGCCTGATGTGGGCCAACGAGAATTGGAGCAGGCGGTGGGACGGCTCGGAGCAGGAGGTCCTGATCCGTCAGGATTACCGACTGGAGGACGAGCCCGACCTGCTCGCCGAATTCGCCCGCCACTTCGACGATCCGCGCTATATCCGCCTCTCTGGTCGCCCGTTGCTGATGCTCTATCGCTGCGGCATCATCCCCGATTGTGCGGCGATGCTGGCGCGCTGGCGGGCAGCGTTCCGCCATGGCTGGGGCGAGGACCCGATCCTGCTGATGGCGCAGAGCTTCGATGACCGCAGCCCGTCTGAGTTCGGCTGCGATGGGGCGGTCGAATTCCCGCCGCACAAGCTCAGCAGCGCGATCCGCCCGGTGAACCAGAAGATCCGGCTCTATGATTCCAACATGCGCGGCCAGATCTACGCCTATGACGACCTCGTCGCCGCCTCACTGGCCGAGAAGACACCGGATTTCCCGCTGATCCGCTGCGCCCTTCCCGGCTGGGACAATGATGCGCGTCGCGAGGGGGCGGGGATGGCGTTGCTCGGGGCGTCGCCAGCGAAATACCAAGCGTGGCTCACCGAATTGATCGCCCGCACCGACAGCGCCCGCGTGTTCGGCGAGCGCATCGTCTGCCTCAATGCCTGGAACGAATGGGCCGAGGGGGCCTATCTCGAACCCGATCTGCATTACGGTGCGGCCTTCCTCAACGCCACCGGTCGGGCGGTGGCGCGACTGCCGCAGCTCGGGGAGCGCACACGCATTCTGCTGGTGGGCCATGACGCCTTCCCGGCAGGGGCCCAAATGCTGCTGATCAATATCGGACGCCAACTGATCGCGGCACATGGCGTGGATGTCGAGTTCCTGCTGCTCGGCGACGGGCGATTGCTGCCGGACTATAGCGCCGTCGCCCCCACCCGGGTTGCCGCCGACCGTCGCACGCTGGCCACCAGGATCGCCGAGGCGGCCAAGCGCGGCGTGACGCAGGCGCTGGTCAACACGTCCGCCGCCGCCCGCGCGATCCCGGCGTTGGAGCGGGCGGGGATCGGGGCGATTCTGCTGGTGCACGAATTGCCGCGCATCCTGGCCGAGCACAATCTGGTCTCCGGTCTGCGCGCAGGGGCGAGTCTGGCGCGACGCGTGATCTTCCCCGCCGCCTGCGTGCGTGACGCGTTTCCGCTGCGCGACCAGTTGGCCACCACGCAGACCCGCCTGCTGCCGCAGGGACTCTACGCACCAATCCGCTTCGACCCGATGTCGCGGGAACACACCCGCCATGCCCTCGGTATCCCGAAGGACGCCATTTTGATGCTCGGGGCGGGTTATGGCGATATGCGCAAGGGCATCGATCTGTTCCTGCAAACCGCACGACAGGCCTGGAAACTGCCGGGCGGCGAGCATGTGCATGCCTGCTGGGTCGGTGACCTGCCGACCACGCTCTCCACCCATCTCGCCCCCGAGATCGAAGCCGCCCAGGCCACTGGTCGCGGCCATTTTCCGGGGTTTCAGACCAATATGCGGGGCTGGATGTCGGCCGCTGACATCTTTGCACTGACCTCGCGCGAGGATCCTTTCCCGTCAGTCGCATTGGAGGCGTTGGCCAACGGCATTCAGGTGGTGGCCTTCGCGGGCACCGGCGGCATCGCCGATCTGCTGGCCGATCCCGATCTGGGGGCGGCGGTGCCGATGGCCGATTGCGCGGCGATGGCCGAGGCGCTGATGGTGCATGCGACGGTTCGGCCCGAAGCGGAGCGGGCTTCACGTGCGGAGGCGATGCTGCAACGCTTCGACTTCGCGCCCTATGTGGGCGAACTCCTGGCCGAACTCAGCCCCGGCGATCCGCGGATCAGCGTGGCGGTGCCGAGCTACAATTACGCCCAGCACATGCCCGAGCGCCTTGGCTCGATCTTCGCGCAGACCCAGAAGATCGAGGAGATTCTGCTGCTCGACGATGCCTCCACCGATGACAGCGTGGACGTCGCAATGCGGGTGTCGGCTGACGCAAAACGATCGCTCCGGCTCGACATCGCACGCAGCAATGGTGGCAGCGTGTTCCGGCAATGGCAGCGCGCGGCGAAACTGGCACGGGGCGATCATCTCTGGATCGCCGAGGCCGATGACAGTGCCAGCCCGGACATGCTCGGTCGCCTTGCCGAATTGCTGGCGCGACACCACGATCTCGACCTCGTCTTTTGCGACAGCCGGGCCATCGGGCCGAATGGCGAGACGGTGATGGCGAGCTATCAGGATTACTACCGGCAATCGGGGCTGGAGCGATTGCTGGAGGACGGGGTGTTTCCGGCTCGCGACTTCCTGGAACAGTGCCTTTCGGTGCGCAACGCGATCCTGAACGCGAGTGCGGTGGTGTTCCGGACTGAGGCGTTGCGGGCAGCGTTGGAGCGGTGCGGCGACGATCTCGGCGGTTTCCGGGTGGCGGGGGATTGGCGGGTCTATGTCGAGATCCTGCGGGCGAGCAGCGGCAAGGTTGGGTATCTCGCCACACCGTTGAACCAGCATCGCAGGCATGAAGCGAGTGTGACGGCCAAGCTCACACCCAAACAAATGCGGGGCGAGATCGCGCGGATGCACAAGGTGATCAACGCGGCCTTGGGGCCGGACAAGGCGCGGGAGAAGGCGCAGAAAGTGTATGTGTCGACGTTGCGCGGCGCGACGTAGCGGTCAGACCCGCCGCGCCCCGATCAGAAACTCCCGGTTTCCCTCCGGCCCGGTGATCGGGCTTTCCGAGATGCCGATCACGTCCCAGCCGGGCAGCGCCGCCCACCAAGTGCGGATGCGTTCACAGACCTCCGTGTGCACGGCGGGATCACGCACCACGCCCTTCGCCCCCACCTGCCCCGGACCCGCCTCGAATTGCGGCTTGATCAGTGCGACCGCCCACGCCCCCGGCGCGCACAAGGCCAGCGGATTGGGCAGCAGGGTCTGCAGGCCGATGAAACTGGCATCGCAGACCAGCGCTCCCATCGGCTCCGGGATCGTCTCGGCGGTCAGATGGCGGGCGTTGGTCTTCTCCAGCACCACCACGCGGGGATCGGAGCGCAGTTTCCAAGCAAGCTGGCCATGACCAACATCGACAGCGTAGACCTTCACCGCCCCGTTGGTCAGCAGCACATCGGTGAAGCCGCCGGTGGAGGCACCGACATCGATGCAGACGCGTCCGGTCGGGTCGAGGCCGAACTCCGCCAGACCATGCGCGAGTTTCAGCCCACCGCGTGAGACCCAAGGGTGGTCCTGGCCTTTGACGTCGAGCGGCGCGTCCTCGGCCAGCAACTGCCCTGCCTTCTCGACGCGGCGGTCGCCCGTGAAAATCTTGCCCGCCAGAATCAGCGCCTGGGCCCGCGTGCGGCTCTCAACGAGGCCGCGATCCACCAAGGCTTGGTCAGCGCGGATTTTGGCCAAATCAGCCGCGCGCCAGCTTCACCGTCGCGGCGATGTCCTTGGCGGTCAGTCCCGCGTCGACCCATTGCTTGGCCGGGCTATCATGCTCCAGGAAGCGATCCGGCAGCGTCATCGGGCGGAAGCGCAGACCACGGTCAAGCAGACCGGCCCAGGCGAGATGCTGCATCACGGCCGCACCGAACCCGCCCATCGAGCCATCCTCGACAGTGATCAGCACCGGATGGTTGCGCGCCAAATCCTCGATCAGCTTGCCGTCGAGCGGCTTCATGAAGCGGGCATCGGCGATGGTGCACTCAATGCCCTCAGCCGCCAGCATCTCCGCCGCCGCCTTCGCTTCATACAGTCGGGTGCCGAGGCAGAGAATCGCCGCATCCGCGCCCTCGCGCACAATGCGGCCTTTTCCGATCTGCAGAACTTCACCGTGCTTGGGCAGTTCAAGACCGAAACCCTCGCCACGCGGATAGCGGACGGCACTCGCACGGTCATTGATCTGGGCGACAGTGGCAATCGCGTGAACGAGTTCAACCTCGTCCGACGGCCCCATGATCACGATGTCGGGCAGGCAGCCGAGATAGGCGAGGTCGAACGAGCCCGCATGCGTGGCACCATCTGCACCCACCGGACCGGCGCGGTCGATGCAGAAGCGGACGGGCAGCGATTGCAGCACCACGTCATGCACCACCTGATCATAGGCGCGCTGCAGGAACGTCGAGTAGATCGCGCAGAACGGGGCCATCCCCTCAACGGCCATCCCGGCAGCGAAAGTGACGGCGTGCTGTTCGGCGATGGCGACGTCGAACATACGGTCCGGATAGGTCTTGGCGAACAGATCAAGCCCGGTGCCACCCGGCATGGCGGCGGTGATGGCGACGATCTTGTCGTTGCGGCTCGCCTCATCCATCAACGCGGTGGCAAACACCTTGGTGTAGGTCGGCGGGCCCGGCGGGGCCTTGACCTGCACGCCAGTGGCGACATCAAACTTGGCCACCGCGTGCAGCTTGTCGGCGGATGCCTCGGCGGGGGCGTAGCCGTGGCCCTTTTGGGTGATCGCGTGGATCAGGATCGGGCCGTGCTCGTCCGACTCGCGCAGATTGCGCAGGATCGGCACCAGATGTTCAAGGTTATGACCATCGACCGGGCCGATGTAATAGAAGCCCAGCTCCTCGAACAACGTGCCGCCGGTCAGCATGCCACGGGCATATTCCTCGGCGCGCAGAGCGGTGCGCTCAATGCCCTTGGGGAATTTGTTCGCCATCTTCTTGGCGATGTCGCGCAGGCTCATGAAGCTCTGCGAGGAGAGCAGACGCGCCAGATAATTGCTCATCGCACCGACGGGCGGGGCGATGGACATGTCGTTGTCGTTGAGGATGACGATCAGGCGGCTTTTCAAAGCACCCGCATTGTTCATCGCCTCATAGGCCATGCCCGCCGAGATCGCGCCATCGCCGATGACGGCGACCACGTTCTTCTCGATCCCCTGCATCTCGGCCCCCACCGCCATGCCAAGACCGGCCGAGATCGAGGTGGAGGAATGGCCGGCGCCGAACGGGTCGTATTCGCTCTCGGCACGACGGGTGAACCCGGCAAGCCCGCCACCCTGACGGATGGTGCGCAGGCGGTCGCGGCGGCCGGTGAGGATCTTGTGCGGGTAGCACTGATGGCCGACATCCCAGATCAGCCGGTCATGCGGCGTGTCGAACACCGCGTGGATCGCCACCGTCAGCTCGACCACGCCGAGCGAGGCACCAAAATGACCACCGGTGACGGAGACGGAATCGATCAGATCGGCACGGACCTCATCGGCCAGCGCCTTCAACTGGTCGATGGAGAGGTTGCGCATATCGGCCGGATAACGCACGCGATCCAGCGTCGGCGTGTTCGGACGGGGTGCGGTGACGGGGGCGTTCATCTTCTTAGTTCTTTCGAGCAACGACCAGCGCGGCGAGTTCGCGCAGATTTGCGGCTTTTTCGCCGAAGCTATCAAGGTGCTCGGCCGCCTGCTTGGCCAGCATATCGGCCTGCATCTTGGCACGTTCGAGGCCAAGAATCGACACAAGGGTCGCCTTCCCGGCGGCGGCGTCCTTGCCGGTGGCCTTGCCGACTTCCTCGGCCGTGCCCTCGACATCCAGTATATCGTCGGCGATCTGGAAGGCTGCACCCACATCCCGCCCATAGCTGACCAGCATGTGGCGCTGCATGGAATTGGCGCGGCCCAAAATCGCACCCGCCTCGGCGGAATACTGAATAAGCCGCCCGGTCTTCAGCGCCTGCAGGCGACCGATCTCGTCCGCGGTCAGTTGCTTGCCCTCAGAGGCGATGTCGATCATCTGACCGCCGACCATCCCGTGTGCGCCAGAGGCTTTGCCGAGTGCAATCACCAGCTCACAGCGGGCTTCCGGGTTGGAATGGGTGTCGGGCTCGCCCAGCACCTCGAAGGCGCGGGTGAGGAGTGCGTCACCGGCGAGAATGGCGGTCGCCTCGTCGAACGCCTTGTGGCAGGACGGCTTGCCGCGACGCATATCGTCATCATCCATCGCGGGCAGGTCGTCATGCACCAGCGAATAGGCGTGCAGCATCTCCACACTGGCGGCGACACGGGCGGAGCAGCGGCGGTCGACGCCGAACAATGTGGCGGCTTCCATCACCATGAAGGCGCGCATCCGCTTGCCACCGCCGAGCACGGCATAGCGCATTGCCTCGACCACGCGGGCTTCAGCGCCCTCGGGCACCGGGAGCAGATCGTCGAGCGCCTTTTCAACCTCATAGGCCGTGGCGGCCAGGGCTTCCTTCAGCGACATCGCGCTCAATTCTCCGTCTTCAGGCTGAGAGAGCCGTCGGCTCCGGCCACGATGGCCTGCACGCGCTGATCGGCTTCGGCAAGCTTGGCCTCGCAATGCGCGCGCAACGCCGCACCGCGTTCATAGGCCCCGATGGCGTCCTCCAGCTTCTGCTGACCGCCTTCGAGCGCCTTGACGATCCGCTCCAGCTCGGCCAGCGCATCCTCGAAGGACATCGCCGCAATATCTTGCGCCGCCTGACTCGCTGCAGACATAGGTCACCTTCCCGCATCGTGCCGAGGCACGCGAAGATCGCCCCTTAACGAAATAAGCACCAGACGCCAACCCCCAAACGCGTGGCCTGTTCGCGTTTGGGGCAAACTGCGACAATTGCGCTCCCGCCCCGAACTATGGCTCAATCCCCAACAAGGCCGGAAACAGGCCATTTGGGAGAACTCGCCATGACGATACGCGCATCTGCTCTTGCCGCCTTGCTGGCCGTCTCGTTGCTCGCCCGGCCCGCCCTGGCGCAGACCCCACCACTCGAACAGGCCTTGGCCGAGATGCGCAACGACATCCAGGCCCGCGCCGACAACAAAGGCTATCCGATTGCGGGCATGGACCCGCAGGATGCGCGCGACGTGCTCGCCTCGATCCACAGCCTGGATCGTGACGAGTGGGCCGCCGCCTGGTCCGCCCGCGCCGACAAATACATCGCCACCGCGAAAGCGGCGACTGACACCACCGCCAAACGCGACGCCTATCTCGCCGCATGGCGTCTCTACATGTTCGCCGCCTGGCCCGCCCGCACCTCGCCGGGCAAGGAGGCGGCGTATCACAAGGCCGCCGACGCCTATCGCGCCTATGGCGTGCTGCTCGACCCGCCGGTCGAGGTGGTCCGCATTCCCTATGAGGGCAAGGAGATCGTCGGCTATCTCCGCCTGCCGAAAGGTGTGAACCCCGCGCCGGTGGTGATCGCGATGGGCGGGCTTGACGAGTTCAAGGAATATGAGGCGCTCGGCTTCGACAAGGGCGCTCTGGCGCATGGGCTTGGCGTGTTTGCGATGGACATGCCGGGCGTGGGCGAATCGCCAGTGCCGATGGCGGTGGGCTCCGAGCGGGTGTTCTCGCGGGTGATCGACTATCTGGCCGGGCGAAAGGAGGTCGATGCCAACAAGATCGGCATCTATGGCGTCTCGGCGGGCGGCTATTGGTCGGCGTTGATGGCCTATGTCGAGCCCAAGCGCATCCGCGCGGCGGCGGCGTTCGGGGCACCGACGGATGGGTATTTCACCGAGGCGTGGCAACGCAAATCCTGGGGAACCAAGGAATATCTGTTCGGCCTGAAAGAGGCGCGGATGTTCGTCTATGGCACCAATGACGAGGCGGTGTTTCTGGAGCGTATATCGCATTTCTCGCTGAAGACCCGCGGCCTGCTCGACAAGCCCTCCGCCCCTTTGCTGCTCGGCAATGGGGCGAATGACACGCAAGTGCCGATTGCCGATCTCTATCTGCCGCTGACGGCCGGCTCGCCGAAATTCTCCTGGGTGAATCCCACCGGCGGGCATACCGGTCGCGGGCCGGGCTGGTCGGAGGAGCGGGTGAACAGCGAAGTCGTGGCCGCGTGGTTTGCCGGGCAGATGAAGTAGGGGCGACGTAGGATGGGTAAGCGAAGCGCTACCCATCGGTGGAGGGCAGAGCACACGTAACACCCGTAGCCCGCATAAGCGCAGCGCAATGCGGGACCAGCCCACGCCCCATTTCGATAATTACCCGGAACAATCTAGTCGCAACTCTACGCGGCGCACAAACCAGCTTTTCTAAAAACCACCAGACGCACCTGACACAGAATCCGATAAGCCGACGAAACCCGGCCACAGCCCGGCGTCAGGTGCCACGTGCGCGCATCGAATAGAGGCATGGCATGCTGCGGCGCGCGCGTGATCGTGGACCGCTCAACCGCCACCGCGCGACGCAATGTCGGCAAGCCGCTCCCCGCGTATTTGGCGGAAGCCGGAGATATTGGCCGCCGAGGCCCCTCCAACCCAAACCCAGCCTCCAGCCAGCCGAACCGGCAAGGCGTTGCTTCGGCGTGACCAAAATTGCTGACGGCGGCCTGGCGCGAAGCCACCCCCAGCTCTCCCGCCTGGCCAAAACGTCCCGCCCGAAACATCTGCAGCATTTGCTCGATCTGTGTGGCGACCCGCCCGAACCAGCGAGAGATCAGCCACCCCAGCACGGCCTGCAGCCCCCACCCCGCCAACGCAGCAGGCGCCGCCCGCAGCAGCGCAGGCAAATCTGCCGCGGCGTCCGGCTCTTGGTGGAGAAGGGGGTGAGTGAGTTCCATCGGCCATCAAACACCATAAATATTGGCAGGATACAAGAAAAAAGAACATAGCAGGAACATTTTAACGATCTATCACGCATCGCCTCTGCCTCCGAGCGGCATCGCTGGCCAGCGCAGCGCAGACCAGTGAAGGAATGGGGCTGGGTAAAGAGATAGGACGATCCAGCACACAAATCTTGTGATCCCCCGTAGTCTGACGCGACTCGAGCCGACGGAGCATCATTGTTGATGGCACATGCCTAGTCACAGTTGAATCGTGATCAGACGTGTGCACGACAGGAATCTCAAAATGAGCAAAAGTCCCAAGCGCGTGAACAGCGGTATCCGTCATGGCATTGGCGAGTGGTACGGGCATGACATCATGAGCTTGAGCGCCGACAAACGAAAATAGCTTGCAAATTACGCAAAATCATCCACAAATTCTTTCAAATACAAATGCAAATTTAGACCCGATAAGTATTGCAATAAAAAAGGCGGCGTCTGCACAATCCGCCCCTATACATCGAGCCCCTCTTACACGTCATCCTATGACGTTGCCATTCCACTATCGGGCGATGACGGACAGTTGATCTCCGTTTGTCCAAACCGATTTTATGAAGGCCGTTTAGTTTTTAAACATGCTTCTGAAGTCGTCATGAAACAGCAAACCTTTACGCAGGTCACCGAAGTCGGTTTTCTTGAAGGTGAAGCAGAGGAAGGCGACGAAAAAGGAGGGGATGTAGGCCGGATTGACATGGTGCTCGTCGGAGAAAGAACCTCCGAAGACGCGCCACTGAATTGGCTCGCTCTTGAAATCCAAGCTGTATATTTCAGTGGTAAGGAGATGGGTGTAGAATTTGATCCGTATATCTCAAATAACTCTGACGAACTTATATTCCCACAAGGAAAGCGCCGTCCCGATTTCAGAAGTTCTGGCCCCAAGCGCCTCATGCCTCAACTCCAAATCAAGGTTCCGACGCTTCGGAGGTGGGGGAAAAAGATGGTTGTTGTCGTTGATAGACCATTCTTTAACTCATTGGGTGAAATGGACCGCGTCTCCGACATTTCCAACGGAGACATCGTTTGGATTATCGTCCGTTTCGAAAAAGACGTCGAGACAGGACTTACGATCCAGGTGGATGAAGTCAGGACAACCACGTTAGAGCGCGCTGTCGAGGGTCTTACAGGTGGCAAGCCGATTCCACTCTCCGATTTTGATTCTCGTATAAGTGAGAAAATTGTACGAGAAATCAAATCCGGAACATTGGGAACTATTTAAACCTCTTTATACCTAATTTTTCGGACTGTATGTGTTCTTTTATTTGATCAGCAATTGCTTTTGCCATCAGGACAGGGACGGCATTGCCAACCTGTTCATACTGCGACACGCGTGCACCCATGAACCGGTAGGAGTCTGGGAATGATTGGAACCGTGCCGCTTCACGAACCGTAAGAGTCCGGTCCTGGTCCGGCAAAAAAACTGTGCCCCAATGTGGGTCGCACTTGGTCATGACAGTTCCAGCTAGCTGATCAGGATGAAGCCTTCCATACCGCTTCGTATGATCTGAGCGTCGAGCACGTTGCATACCCTTCGGCAGAAGATCGAATGGGATGTCTCGCCAAGAACCGCCCGGCTTCACGTGCTTCATGCGTTCACTGTTCTGACGCGACAGTTTAGCCGCAAAATGATTGAACGTTACGCTCTCTGCATTGCGCAACTGTCGAGCATATTCGCTGTGAGGCTCCGATGTATATCCAACGACTTCAGCCCCCTCCCCCCGTAGAAGACGGGGCAAGTCACCAATAGCCTGATTCACCGTAACAGCCGGACGTAGGCAAGGCCGGTCCTTTTCCGTCAGTTGGAAGGTCATCGTTCCACCTCCCCGGAAGTTCGCACGACCGGACGCAAAATGTGTTGGTTCAGGATGCGCAAGCTCCCCCTGCCGCGAACCAAGCAGGATCATGCGCCAGCGCTCTTGAGGAACGCCATAGTGGGCCGAAAATAGAATCTTGGAGCTAACGTTATATCCAAGCCGCCCAAATATTTGAACTATGAGCCGATAAACGTTGCCGTCTCCAATGGAAAACAAGCCGGGGACATTTTCAAATAAAAACGTCTTCGGTTCGAACTCTTCTAGAAATCTTGCGTAGTGTGTGAACAGTTTATTGCGCGGGTCCGCAAGAAAGCGCTCAGGAGCATTGATCGAGAACCCCTGGCACGGAGGCCCGCCAACCAGGACGTCTAGCTCGCCACGTTTTAAGCCCAAGAGAGATCTGATCTCAGATGGGTCAATCTGCTCAATTGGGCGACAATCGGCGGTGGCACCAGGGTGGTTGAACCGGAATGTCTCGATTGCTTCCGGCATGATGTCGTTGCCATAAAGGCACGTATAGCCCGCCTGCCGAAAGCCCTCTGTGATCCCACCAGCACCGCAGAACAAATCAAGCGTCTTCAGCCGTTCACCGAGCTGGCCACGGGACGGTCGCGCGGAATCAGCGTGGTTCTTTCGTCTCAAGTCCAGCGAGACAACGACATCGTCAGCCATCAAATGGCCTCCCATCGGAATAACATCAAAGTTTTAGCCAAACGCCCGATTCGGGTCATGTATTTCTCATCGGGGCATTGGGCCAGAACCGTGGCACCAACGTACCAAGCCATTCATTGAGAATTGGTCAATGCGCCCCCTCAGCCTCAGCAACCGTGGGGAGGCAAAGGAGCACAATCCATCGCGTGCCCGTCACCGCGTCATCGGGCTTCCATCCGCATTCACCCCCATGTCGAGGTGATCCATGTCCTCTGGGATGCCGAGCCAAGGGTGTTTGCTCTCCTCCCACACCGACCGCACCGGGGCGGGAAGGGTTGGATCGGCGAAACATCCAACCGCGACGCCAATTGAGTCCGGTCGCTTGTCACCCTTCCAGTAGACCGACGTCCCGCAGTTCGGGCAGAAATGAAAATGGATGGCGAAGCCCGAGGCGGACATCCTCGAATAAACGCTGCTCGCCCCCTCCGCGCGCACCTGCTCGGTGGAGAAATACGCGCCCGCATGAACAATCGAGCCGGTGCGGCGCTGGCACGCCTGGCAATGGCACAACAGGGCGGTGAAATGATCGGCGGTGACCGTCACCCGCAATGAACCGCAATGACATTGCGCAATGCGTTCCATGATGCCCCTCCCCTGATGCGCCCTACTCGTTCATCATCACCCGAACATGCGCCGCCGCACTCACAGCCAAGGCGTTGAGATCGTAGCCGCCCTCCAGCAACGACACCATCCGCCCGCCGCAATGACACCGCGCCACCCGCAGCAACTCGCCGGTCAACCAGGCGAAATCCGCCGTCTCCACCCGCAACTGCGCCAGCGGGTCGGCCTTGTGGGCGTCGAACCCGGCTGAGACAATGATCAACTCCGGCGCAAAGGCGTCCAGCGCGGGCAAAATCGTATCCGCCCAAGCCGCCCGGAACGCGTCGCTGGCCGAGCCCGGTGCAATCGGCGCGTTGACGATGTTGCCGCGCCCGGTCTCATACGCGTCGCCGGTGCCGGGATAGCAGGGGAATTGGTGCGAGGAGCAGTAAAACACGTTCTCGTCCGCCTCGAAAATATCCTTGCTGCCATTGCCGTGATGAACGTCGAAATCAACAATCGCAACGCGCTTCAGGCCCCATTGCGCCTGGGCATGGCGGGCGGCGATGGCGGCGTTGGCGAAGAAGCAGAACCCCATCGCCTTCGCGCGTTCGGCATGGTGTCCCGGCGGGCGAGTGGCGGAAAACGCCTGCCGCGCCCAGCCCTCCATCACCGCATCCACCCCCATCACCGCACCACCTGCCGAACGCAATGCGGCCTCGGCGGAGCCAGCACTCATCACCGTGTCCCCATCGATCTCATGCATCTCACCCGGTTGCGGACGGATCGAGAGGATGTGATCGATATGGGCTTTGGGGTGGACGCGGTTGAGCTGCTCAAAACTCGCCTGCGGGGCGAGTTCGCGCAGCAGCGAGACAAATTCCTGGGTTTCCAGCGCGCGCAGCACGTGGCGCAGCCGGTCGGGGCATTCGGGGTGCCACATGCCGGTGTCGTGTTCGAGGCAGGCGGGGTGAGTGATCAAGGCGACAGTCATGCAGCGTCGGCTTTCTTGCGAATGACGAAGTTGAACACGCCCGCGTCCTCGCTCATCGCGAGCAATGAATGCCCGGATTCGCGGCAGAACGCCTGCATGTCGGCAATCGCCGCCCGGTCGGTGGCGAGCACACGCAGACGCTCGCCCGGTGCGAGGCCGCGCAGAACCTTGTTGGTGCGCAACACAGGCAACGGGCAGCTCATGCCCTTCACATCCAGAACCGTCTCGGCCATTGCGATCTTCGTCCGTTAGCCCCCAAGCGCGCAGTTTGGCGGTGCGATCACGGTTGAGCAAGACGCATCGGCGGGGCACAGTGCCGCCATGAGCACCTATGATTTCCGCATTGGCATCGATCTCGGCGGCACCAAGATCGAATGCATCGCCCTCGGACGCGACGGCCAGGAGGCGATGCGCCACCGCGTCGCCACCCCCAAAGGCTATCCCGCCACGCTCGACGCCATCGCAGCCCTGGTGGGGGAGACCGAGCAGAAGCTCGGCGGGCGCGGCTCGGTGGGCGTCGGCATTCCCGGCGTGGTCTCGCCGGTGACCGGGCTGGTGAAAAACGCCAATTCGATCGCCCTCAATGGCAACCGGTTCGATGCCAACCTCGCCGCGAAACTGGGCCGTCCGGTGAAAGTGGCCAATGACGCCAATTGCTTCGCCCTCTCCGAGGCCTCCGACGGCGCGGGGCGTGGGCATGGCGTGGTGTTCGGCGTCATCGTCGGCACTGGTTGCGGGTCGGGGATCGTCGTGCAGGGGCAGGTGTTGAATGGCCGCAACGCGGTGGCAGGCGAGTGGGGCCACACCCCCCTGCCCTGGCCACGCGCCGACGAATTGCCCGGCACCGAATGCTGGTGCGGCCATCGCAACTGCCTGGAAACCTGGATCGCTGGCCCCTCCTTGGCGCGCGATTGCGACGGTCCGGGTTCAAGCGACGCGTCCGGCATTCCGGCGCGGGCGGCCTCCGGTGAGGCGAAGGCGGCGGCGGCCTTGGATCGTCACGCGGATCGGATGGCGCGCGGGCTTGCGGTGATCGTCAATGTGCTGGACCCGGATGTGATCGTGCTGGGCGGCGGGTTGTCGAACATGGAGCATCTCTATGTCGAGCTGCCCAAGCGGTTGAAACAATACGTGTTTTCCGATTTCGTCGACACGCCGGTGGTCAAGAACATGCACGGCGATTCGTCGGGCGTGCGCGGTGCGGCGTGGCTGTGGCCGACACCGGCGTAACCCCCGGCCTCTGCCGCGATTGCGGTGAACGCGCCGGGTCCGGGCCGATCTGTGCCAGTTGCGGCTCGCGACGCGTCGTGCGCCACAACCAGATTTTCAAGTTGCACATCGCCCATATCGATTGCGACGCCTTTTTCGCCAGTTGCGAGAAACGGGGTCGCCCGGAATTGGCGGCGCGCCCCGTGGTGGTCGGCGGCGGCACGCGCGGCGTGGTGGCAGCGGCCTGCTATGTGGCGCGGATGTATGGCATCCGCTCCGCCATGCCGATGTTCAAGGCCCAGGCCGCCTGCCCCGATCTGGTGGTGATCAAGCCGGATTTCCCAAAATATGTCGCAGCCTCGCGCCAGATCAGGCGAATGATGGAGGATCTCACCCCGCTGGTACAGCCGCTCTCGATTGACGAGGCTGTGCTCGATCTGCGTGGTACCGAAGACCTCCACGGCGCCCCACCCGCCGTGATGCTCGCCCGGTTTGCCATGCGAGTGGAGCGCGAGGTCGGCGTCACCATCTCCATCGGCCTCGCCCACAACCGGCTGATGGCCAAGATCGCCGCCGGGCGAGACAAGCCGCGCGGGTTCTGCGTCATCGGCGACGAGGCGGCGGAGATTCTTGCCCCCGAATCTGTGCGTCGCCTGCCCGGTATCGGTCCGGCGCAGGAGAAAAAGCTCGCCTCGCTCGGCCTGACCCGGCTCGGCCAGTTGCAGGGGCTCAGCGAGGGCGAGGCGCGGCGGATGCTCGGCCCGGATGGCTGGGGATTGTGCGAGCGGGCGCGCGGGATTGATCGCCGCATCGTCGATCCCAGGCGCGAGACCAAATCGATCTCGGCGGAGACCACCTTCGAGTCCGATCTCGCCGATCAGCCAGCGTTGGAGCGCAAATTGTGGTTCCTCTGCGAGAAACTCGGCCGCCGGCTGCGCGAGGCGGGGTTCGCCGCCGGTGGTGTCACGCTGAAACTCAAAACCGCCCAATTCGCCAGCCGCACCCGCGCCCAACGCCTGCCCTCCCCCACCCAATTGCCGGATCGGCTCTTCGCCTGCGCGCGCGGATTGCTGGCGCGTGAGGTGGACGGCACGCGGTTTCGGCTGATCGGCATTGGCGCATCGACGCTGATGCCGGGCGAGAGCGCGGACCAACCCGATCTCGCCGACCCGGATTCCCAGCGACAGGTCGCCGCGCAGAAGGCGATTGATGCGCTGCGTGCAAAATTCGGCGCGGGAAGTGTCATGAAAGGGCGGAGTCTTTAGCGCCGTTCTTTGATCGTCATTGGTGTGCGAGGCAACACGACGACGGGAAAGCATGGTGGGTTGCCTACGTCAGCCTTACTGATAATCTGATAAAAACCACCCGAGGACGCCCACAATGAAATTCGCTTCCTACACGGCCAACGGGACTGCCGGATATGGCCTGCTCCAAGACAATGGCGATCTGCTCGATCTGTGCATCGCCGTGCCGTCGCTGCCCGCCGATCTGGCTGGTTTCATCCACGCCGGTGAATCCGCCGTGGAGACCGCCCTCAAGGTCGAGGCCACCAAGCCCGCCGCTGCTCTGCGCAAAGCCGCCGACATCACGCTGCTTGCCCCGATCCCGCACCCGGCGCGCAACGTGTTCTGCGTCGGCCGCAACTATCGCGAGCATGTCGCCGAGGGCTACACGACGCGTGGTGAGGAGACCAAATATCCGGTCGCACCGCAGTTCTTCACCAAGGCCCCACAGACCGTGATAGGCCCGAATGCGCCGTTCTATCACGACCCGGAGGTCACCAAGCGCCTCGATTACGAGGTCGAACTCGCCCTGATCGTCGGGCCGGGCGGCAAGAATATCAGCCGTGAGAATGCCTGGAAGCACGTCTTCGGCATCACCATCCTCAACGACGTGACCGGTCGCGATCTCCAGCGTCGTCATGACCAGTGGTTCAAGGGCAAGAGCCTCGACCGTTCCTGCCCGATGGGCCCCTATATCCTGCATATCAGCGCGGTGACGGATTTCGAGGCGATCGAACTGTCGATGACGGTCAATGGTGAGAAGCGCCAGCACAGCAATCTCGGCCAGTTGATCTTCCCGGTGCCGGAAATCCTGGCACAACTCTCTGCGGGCTTCACCTTGCTGCCGGGCGACATCATCGCCACCGGCACGCCGTCCGGCGTCGGCTATGCGATGGACCCGCCGCATTATCTGGTGGCGGGCGACGTGATGGTCTGCTCGATCACCCGTCTCGGCTCGCTCACCACGCCGGTTGAGGCGGAGCCGGTCTGATGCGTCCGTCCCCGATCCTGCCCAATGGCTGGCCCGCTGGGCGCACACTGGCGGTATCCGTCAGCGTGATGCTGGAGGGCTGGACCGACAACGCCGCCCCCGGTGTCGGGCCGATGGGCAATGTGCTCAAGACGGGCGTGCTTGATCTGCAAGCGCGCAACTGGGCGGATTACGGGGCGAAGGAAGGCACGTGGCGGCTGTTGGAGGTGTTGGCGGCGGCGGAGACCAAGGCGGTCTTCTACGTCTCCGGCATCCTCGCCGAGCGCAATGCCCATCTGATGCAAGAGATCGTCCGCGCCGGTCATGTGATCGCGGCCCATGCTTGGGGGCAGGAGATCATCCCGGCGACGCAGAGCGTCGAGGCGGAGCGGGCGGATTTGTATCGCTGTATTGAGGCGCTGGAGGCGAGTTCCGGCCAGCGCCCGCGCGGCTGGCTCAGCCCGCGTTGCACACCCTCCGCGCACACCGCCGAATTGCTCGCCGAGGCCGGCATTCCATGGCATTGCGAGTATTTCGACGAGGATCTGCCGCGTGTGCTCCACACGCCGAAGGGCCATATCGTTGCTGTGCCGTTCACCATGGAGGTCAACGACATGCCGCACGCCGTGCGCTACGGCAATGATCCGGCGAGCTATGTATCGGTGCTGCGCGAGATCCTTGATGGTTGGCCGTCGATTGCCGCCCGCCCGGCCTGTCTGGACGTGACGGCGCACGCGCATGTCTATGGCCGCCCGTATGGCGCGCTGGCGTTCAAGCAGGCTCTCGCACTGCTGAAATCACGCCAGGATTACGTGTTCACCACCGACCATGACAGTCTGGCCAAGCTTTACGGCGCCTGATTGCTGTCCTCGGTGGCGGCGCGCAGGCGGCGATAGCTGCGGACGCTGAACGGCAGCATGATCGCATAGATCAGGCCGGCAGCGGCAAACGCGGCCCAGGGATCGGCCACCAGAAGGGCCGCATAGCTGCCGGTGCCGAGCAACATCGGCAGAACGTATTGCGATGGCACCTTGAAGTTCTTGAAGCTCCAAACCGGCAGGGTGGAGACCAGCAGCAGCGCAGTGCCGATCAGCACGACGGCGCTGACCAGCGGATGGCGGGCGAAGTGCTCCAATTGGGGCCACTCCATCACGCGGCCCTCCAGCCCGAGGAACAGCGGCACCAACGCCATCGCAGCGCCCGCGGGCGCGGGCACGCCGGTGAAGAAATTATACTGATAGGCAGGCTTCGGCCCGGCATCGATGGAGGCGTTGAAGCGGGCCAGTCGCAGCGCCATGCAGACCGTGAACAACAGCGGTGGCATATAGCCGTAGCCATGCGCCGATTGCAGCGTCCACAGATAGAGAATGAAGCCGGGGGCCACGCCGAAACACAGAAAATCCGCCAGGCTGTCGAATTCCGCCCCGAAGCGTGATGTCGCCTTAAGAAGACGGGCGATGCGGCCATCCAACCCGTCGATCACCGCCGAGACCGCAATCGCCACCGCTGCCGCGCCGAACCGACCTTCTAGCGCAAACCGCATCGAGGTCAGTCCCGAGCAGAGGCCGAGCATGGTCAGCAGATTGGGGATCATCCGATTGAAGGACGGCCCGGCAAAGCGCGGTCGCTGGCGTGGGCGGACCCGGATGCGGCGCGGCGTGAGGTTCATTCCGCCGCTCCGAGATGGGCGATCACCGTCTCGCCGCCCACCATCGTCTGGCCGAGTTCGACCAGCGGATGGACGCCGTGCGGCAGATAGAGATCGGTGCGGCTGCCGAAGCGGATCAGCCCGAATCGCTCTCCCGCCGCGAGCACGTCGCCCTGTGCGGCAAAGCATAGGATGCGGCGCGCGATCAGACCGGCGATCTGCACCACGGCGAGATCACGGCCATCATCGAGCCGGATCGCCAGCGCATTGCGCTCATTGTCCTCGCTCGCCTTGTCGAGGCTGGCGTTGAGGAATTTGCCGTGGCGATAGGCGATGCGCGTCACGGTGCCGGCCACCGGGGCGCGGTTGATATGCACGTCGAGCACTGAGAGGAAGATCGCCACCCGATGGCGCGGCGTGTCGCCCAAGCCGAGTTCGGCGGGCGGGATGGCTTGGTCGATCAGTGTGACATGCCCGTCGGCGGGCGCGATGATCACGTCTTGCCTGCGCGGCGGCACGCGCTCCGGGTCGCGGAAGAAATAGAGGCAGAACGCGGCGGCGGCGAGGCCGAGTCCGACCAGCCAGGGGGAGACGAACAGCCCGATCACCGCCACCGCCGCGCCCACACCGATAAACGGCCATCCCGCGCGATGCGGCGGGGCCATCACAAGACGAAACGACGCGACGAGCGACATGGCAGGACCAATCCGGAGAGGTAAGAGGCCGAGTTTATGAAGCCTTCATCTTTTTGGGGCAAGAGATTGTCATAGGATTGCAGCATTCAGGGAGATGGCGCGTGTATCTGCCACAGGAATGGAAGCTCGGCCCGTTTCGGGTGGACCGCGCCGGGATGCTCAGCCCGGCCTCGCCGGAGCATTTCCCGGTCTTCGGGGTGCGCTGGCGTGAGCGGCGGGTGGCGGTGCGGATGCAGCGTGGGAAGGGGGCTTCGGTCGAGCCTGGAACCCTGCTCGTCCAGGTTCGACTCGGCCGGGTGCCGAGCAGTGCGGGGCGGGATGTCTCCCTGCGTCAGGCAGCGCTCGCGGCGGTGGCAAGCCTGCCGCGCCATGGGCCGCAATCCTGGCAATGGCGGCTGCTGCCGGATCACGCGGTGATGCTGGAGGCGCATTTGCAAATTTCACTGCCGGTCGGCGTGGTCGATCTGGTCAGCGAGATCACCCAGTTTCTGCTGGCACTGGATCCATATCTCGACGCGCTGGACGCGGTGGGCATGGCACCCTCGCCGACGATCCACTGAACTGCTTTGCCGGCTGCGTTCCAGGCTGTATGACCCGCTTCGCTGACAACGGAGTGTTCTTTATGGCGCGCCCCCCTTCAAAACCCGGCTTTCCGTCCTCTGCGGCCATCCGGCTGCCGATGAAAGTTTGGGATTTGGCCACGCGGCTGTTCCATTGGCTGCTGGTGGCGTCGTTCATCACCAGCTATCTCAGCGTCACCTTTGCCGACGGGGCCAACGCCGCTCTGTTGATGAACATCCATCTCTGGAGCGGTGAGTTCGCGCTGTTCCTGCTGGTATTCCGCCTGATCTGGGGTGTGCTTGGCAGCCAGACGGCGCGGTTTGCCAATTTCTTGCGCAGCCCGTCCGAGGCGATCGCGCATTTGCGGCATTTCTCCGCCAAGACGCCGGACAATCAGGTCGGCCACAACGCCGCTGGCGGTTGGATGGTGGTGGTGATGCTGCTGCTGATCGCAGCACAGATCGGCACCGGGCTATTCTCCAACGATGACGGCAATACCGAAGGGCCGCTTGCCCATTTCCTGAGCAAGCCGACCAGCGACCTGATCTCGGACCTGCACAGCTTCAATTTCAATCTGCTGATCGCCGCCGTGCTGTTGCACGTCGTTGTGATCGGGCTCTATGCCCGCCTCAAGGGGCAGAATTTGGTGGCTCCGATGGTCAGCGGCAAGAAACGCCTGCCAGCGGCCACGCTCGCGCCAAGGATGGCAAATCCGTTCTTGGCGGTGGTGGTGATGCTGATCGCTGCTGGCGTCGCGTTGCTGGTGATCAGTCTGCGATAGGACAAGACCCGCGCTGCGGCGCGGCGATTGCAAGACCGGAAGCGCTAGTGCTCCTCCATTTTGTGGGTGGACGCGCCAGCCGCAACGCGTGAAAACCCAGCTCAATTTCAGATCAAAATCAGGATGGCGGACGTGACGGCGATAAAGTCGGTTGCAGTGTTTTGTGGTGCCAGCCTCGGTGCGATTCCGGCCTTCCAGGCGGCGGCGGTCGCTCTTGGCCAGGGTCTGGCCCGGAATGGTCAGCGTCTGGTCTATGGCGGCGGTGGGATCGGCCTGATGGGCGTGGTTGCCTCGGCCGTGCTGGCCGCCGGGGGAGACGCGATCGGCGTGATCCCGGATTTCCTGCGCAAGCGCGAAGTCGCTCATCCCGAACTGATCACCCTGGAAGTCACCGACAGCATGCACAGCCGCAAGCTGCGCATGTTCGACCTCGCCGACGTGTTCGTCTCAATCCCAGGCGGACTCGGCACGCTCGATGAGACCATCGAGATTCTCACCTGGAAACAACTCGGCCTGCACGACAAGCCGATTATGATCTGCGATGTCGCGGGCTCGGCGCAGCCATTGCTGCACGCCATCGACGCCACCGTCGAGATGGGCTTTGCCAAGCCGGACGTGCGCGCGTTGTTCGAGACCTATGACGGCGTGGCAGCGTTGCTAGAACGCCTGGGCTCGGCGACAAGCTAGTGGCTTGCCATGGCCGCCCCGCGCGGCTATAGCCGCCTCCCTCGGTCGGGACGTAGCACAGCCTGGTAGTGCGCCTGCTTCGGGAGCAGGAGGCCGGAGGTTCGAATCCTCTCGTCCCGACCAACTCCGACCTTGAAGCTGATCCCCAAAATCAGCGTCTCCCGGCGGCCCAGAGCATCAGCCAGCGCACCGGGAACACCCACAGCGACCCGGCCAGCACAAAATACACCGCCTGCAATGCCCAATGCAGTTTGAGCACACTGTCCCCCAGCGCCAGCACTGCGGCGACGTAGAAGAAAAATCCGAGGAGACCGCCGATCACGGCAATGGGTGTGCGAGACATGCCCCGGATGTAGTGGCATCGCCCCTCGTGCGCCAGAGCAGAATGGCCAAAGCTTGAACCTCGGGCGAGCGGGGGATAGACCCTGGAATGACGTTTGGACGGATCGAGACGATGGACCTTAAAGATCATATTCGCGGCGTGCCGGATTTCCCGAAGCCCGGGATCCCTTTCTACGACATCTCCACCCTGCTGCGGCACGCTGATGCCTGGCAGGTGGCGATGGGTCGGATGGCCAAGGCGGTGCGCGCCTATCAGCCGGACCTGATCGCGGGCATCGAATCGCGGGGATTTCTGGTCGCCGCTCCGTTGGCACTGAAGCTCGGCTGTGGCTTCATCATGCTGCGCAAGCGCGGCAAGCTGCCGGGCGCGAAGATCGGCTATGACTACGACCTCGAATACGGCACTGACCGCATCGAAATCCAGGCCGACGCCATCACCCCCGGCCAGCGCGTGGTCGTCGTCGACGATCTGCTCGCCACCGGCGGCACGATGAAGGCGGGGATCGAGTTGCTGCGTCGGGTCGGTGCCGAGGTTCCGGCAGCGGCGGCTTTGATCGAGCTGACGTTCCTCGGTGGCCGCGAGCGGCTTGGCATACCGTTCGAGGCGCTGGTGTCCTATGATGACTAGAGGGTCGGCCGGGACAACCTTCCGGATCTGACGCGAGGAGATCGTTGTTGCCGCAGGCGAAGCCGGAGCGTGGACCAGGGACTGATTTCAGCCGACGCGGCGCTCTCGTGCTGCTGATGGCGGGGCTGGCGGGCCGTGCCGCGCAGGCGGCAACGCCCGCACCGGTCATCCCACCGCCGCCCTTTGCCGACGCCGCCGTGCTGATAATCGCAGGCCCGGATGACGCGGCGCTGTCACCGTTCGGTCATGCGCTGAAATCCGGACTGGATGCGGTATTGCCGTCTGACCGCGCGCTGCAGCTCCGCCATATCGGCGGCAGCGACGGGGTGACGGCGGCCAACCAATTCGAGGCTCGGATTCTGCCCGATGGCCAGACCGCGCTGTTGGTGCCGGGGGCGGCCGCTATGGCGTGGCTGCGCGGTGACCCGCGCGCGCAATTCGATGTCGGTCATTGGTTGCCAGTCGCCACAGCGTTGGTCTCCGCCGTGGTGATTCTGCGCCAGGGGGCGGCCACGGCTTCTGGCCTGCGTTTGGCGGTCGAGGGCGATGCCACGATGGCACTGCCCGCGAACCTCGGGCTTGAGCTTGCCGGACATCCTGCGTCCAAAACATTTGTGAGCGAGGATGCGCTGGGCGAATTGCGCGCCGGTCGTGCCGATGCCGCCTTCCTGCGCGGTGACGCCACCGGCGCGCGTTTGGCAGCGGCAAGAGCGGCCGGAATGCAGGCGCTGTTTTCGTTGGGCAATCTTGATCCCACCAATCAGTTGCAGCGCGACCCTTTCCTGCCCGATGTGCCGACTTTGCCGGAACTGCTGTTCACCCGCCCGCAAGCAGCACCTGAGGCTCTGCTCGCCGCTTGGCATGCGGCGGCAGCTGCGTCTCGCCTGGACATGGCCCTGTTGCTGCCCTGGCTCACACCACCCGGTCTGGTTGCTTGGTGGCGTGGTGCCTGTGGACAGATCGGTATGCCGCATCAGCAGGATCCCGCGCGTCCGGAACTGGGCGCCACTGGCAGCCGTGTCTGGCGGACTGACCCGAACGGTAATTTCGGCTTGACAGCGATTGTTGTCGATGGCGGAACGTCTTTGGCGTTGCATCGTTGGATGACGACACAGCCGAGCTGAGTTTTTTGCTCAGCCCGAATCGTGAAATCTGCTGATCCAGTCTCATCACTTTTTTCGTGTATCACGTTGTCGTTAACGCAACTCGTGCAATCTTCAGTTACGAGTTGCTACGTATCGCGATGGCGAACCTGTCTTTGCATACTGCCCTCCAGGGGGCGGCAAAGGTCAGTGTTGGCTTCGAAAGCGGCGAAGCAGCGCGATGACAGTTGGGGCCCTCAGTGATGATAGGGAACAAGATGTGATGCGTATCGATCCAGACCGGCTTTTGAGCATTCTGCACGCCACCACCTGCGCCGCGGTGCGGGCCGACTCGCCTGATCTTTCGGCGCGACAAATGGCGATCCTGCTGGCGGTGACACTCGACCCCGGCATGCACACAGTCCGCGGGCTGGCTGCGCTGTTCAACATCTCCAAGCCCGCCATTTCCCGCTCGCTGGACCGCTTGTGCGAACTTGGCCTCGCTGGTCGTGAGCCAGACCCGCGTGACCGCCGCAGCGTGCTCGTGGTGGCAAGCCAAGCCGGTCAGGATCACGTGGCAGCTTTGCGCCAGATGCTCACCGAGGCGGCGCGTCCGACACAGCCGAAGCGCACTCCGCGTCGCAGCCAGGCGGCGGCGATTGAGGAGATGGTGGCCACCTGAAGCCGTTTGTTCAGGTCTTCTGAGCGAGCAGCGTTGCGGTGAAGGCGTCCACCCCGGTCAAGCGATCAAGCGCCAGTCTTGAGGCGGTGAGCACAGACCTTGCCTGCGAGACGGCAACCTGGAAGTCGTTGTTGACCAGCACGTAGTCGAATTCGTGCACATGGCTGATCTCGGCGGCGGCGGTGGCCATGCGCCGTTGGATCTCGGCCTCCGAATCGCTGGCTCTTGTGCGCAGCCGTCGCTCCAACTCGTCGAGCGAGGGCGGCATGATGTAGAGGCCGACGACATCGCCGGGCAAGGCCGCGCGGACTTGCCGGTAGCCTTGCCAGTCAATGTCGAACAGCACATCGCGTCCGCTGGCCAAGGCGGCCTCCACCGGGGCGCGTGGGCTGCCATAGGAGCGGCCGAACACGCCCGCCCATTCAAGCATGTCCCCCGACTGCACCATGGCATCGAATTCCGCTTGGTCGCGGAAGAAGTAATGCACCCCCTCGCGCTCATAGGGTCGCGGGGCGCGGGTGGTCACGCTGATCGACAGCGACAGATTGTGGTCGAAGGCAAGCAATTCGCGGGTGATCGCCGATTTCCCGGTGCCGGACGGGGCAGCGAGCACGAGGCACAGGCCGCGCCGGGCGATATGCGAAGGTTCGGCGGCGGGATGGGCGTCGCTACTCAATGTTCTGAACCTGTTCGCGAAGCTGTTCGATGCAGGCTTTCAACCGCAATCCGGTGGCGGTCAAGGCCACCGAGGCGGATTTGCTGCACAGCGTGTTGGCCTCGCGGTTGAATTCCTGCACCAGGAAGTCAAACCGCCGCCCGATATTAACCGCCTCCGCCATCAGCGCACGCGCCGCGTCGAGATGGGCCCCCAGTCGGTCGAGTTCTTCGCGTACATCGGATTTTGATGCCAGCAGGGCAACTTCCTGCGCAATACGCTCCTCCGGCAGAGACGGTGCCTCGCGCAGCAAAGCCTGCACGCTCTCCAGCATGCGCGTGCGCTGCAAGCCGGGCTGATCGGCCGCCTCAACACTGGCCTGGGCGTGCAGCGCGGTGATTTCGTCGAGTTGGCCCGACAGCACGGCGGCAATACGTCCGCCTTCTCCCAGGCGAGCGGTGCCGAGTGCGTCGAGCGCGCGGACGAAGCCTGCCATCACGGCCTCCGCCAGAGCGGCTTCCTGCGATTTCTGCGCCTCGCTGGAGTCGGAGGCGGCGGTGTTGCGCATCACGCCGGGCAGCGAGAGCAACAGCTCCGCACGCGGCGGCGAGCTGTGTGGGATGCGGGCGGCGAGGCTGAGGGCGAGGTGCAAGGCCTGTTCGAGCGCTGCCGAATCGACGGAGAGTTTCGGCGCATCCTCGCGCTTGAGGGTTAGATTGGCGGTCACGTTGCCGCGCTTGAGCTTCTGGCCAGCGAGTTCGCGCAGTTTCGGCTCCAGCGTGTCGAGGCCGCCGGGCAGGCGCATGCGCAATTCCAGCCCGCGTCCGTTGACGCTGCGCAGTTCCCAGCTCCAGCTGGTCGATTCAACGGCCCCGTCTTCACGGGCAAAACCGGTCATGGAGGCGATGGGCATCGGGTGTTCTCCGTGGGCGGGTGATGTCTATCTATCCAGGCCGTGCGAGAATGCGAATATGAACCGACACAACACAGCCTCCCGCATCAATTCGAAGCCATCCTGGCGTGACGTGCTGATCACCGGCGCCTCCGCCGGAATCGGCGAGGCCTTGGCGCTTGCCTGCGCTGGTCCTGGTGTCACGCTGCATCTGGGCGGACGCAATCCGCAGCGGCTTGAGCAGGTCTCGGCTTCGTGTCGTGCGCGGGGTGCCAATGTGATCCCCCATGTGATCGACGTGCGCGAGCGGGAAGCGATGGAGCATTGGATCAGTGGGACAGGGCGGCTCGATCTGGTGATCGCCAATGCGGGAATCGGGGCGGGCAGTGATGACGGGCTGCCCGAACCTGCCGATCAGGTGCGCGCGGTGTTCGCCACAAATCTGGATGGCGCGTTGAACACCATCCTTCCCGCGATGGAGCTCCTCAAGAGACAGGAAGAATGCCCCGACGGGCTGCGCGGCACCATCGCCGCCATCGCCTCGATTGCCGCGTTCGTACCTGGCCCGGGTGCAGCCACCTATTGCGCGGCGAAGGCGGCGCTGGATCGCTGGACGATTGCCACCGCTCCGTTTGCCCGAAATCTCGGCATCCGACTCACCAGCGTCTGCCCCGGCTATGTGCGTACGCCGCTGACGTCGCAGAACGCATTCCCGATGCCGGGGTTAATGGATGCGGGACCGGCGGCCGAGATCATTCTGCGCGGCTTGGCGGCAGGGAAGCGGCGGGTGGTGTTCCCCTGGTGGCTGGCGCTGATGGCGCAGATCGTGGGAAGCCTGCCGCCAGCCGTATCGACATGGCTTCTGTCGAGACCGCCGGGGAAGCAGAAGCTCTCCAGCTCCTCGCAATGACGATGAGTCACACCGGATTGGGCATCACCAGCCCCGCCGCCTCCGCCCGCGCCTTCAACATCGCAGGCAAGGACGGATGCAACGCCACGCCGCGCTCCATCCCCTCCCGCTTCAACGCCAACCCGCGCTCACCCGGCAGCCGCACACGCTCCACCCCAGGGGCTGGCTTGTTGGTGTGGACGGCGTTCTCCATCCACCCGGTCTCGCGCAGAAACGCCTCCGAGCCGCCGAACCGGGCCGGATCGATGATCAGCACCAGCACCGCAGCCCCCCACAAAGTCGGCGCATCCGCCCGACCGAAGCCAGACAAGGCCGAGGTCAGCGCCTCCAGCAGCAGCCCGAGCGCGTAACCTTTATGCCCGGAATCCGTCCCCCCCAACGGCAGCAACGAGCCCGGCGGGTCGGCGAAGAACGCATTGGGATCATTCGTTGGCACCCCCTCGCCATCGAGCAGCCAAGGATGCGGGAAGGTTTTGCCCTCACCGCGCAGCCGGTTGGTCATCCCGTTGGTGGTGATCGACATCGACACATCAATCATCACCGCCCCCCCCGGTGACGGCCAGCCTGCCGCCAGCGGATTGGGCGTGTAGATGCGCTGCGTGCCGCCGAACGGCGCGACCGAGGCGACCGAGGGGTCCGACGAGGCGATGATCACCATCTGCCCGAGCCGCTCTACCTGAGTCAGATAGGCGGCAAGGCAGCCGATATGGCAGGAATGCCGGATCGACACCGCCGACATCCCGAATTCCCGCGCGCGCGGCGAAGCGGTCTCGATCGCCTTTTGCACCAGCCACGGCCCTGGGAGCCGCTTGCCGTCCCAAGTCTCGACGATGGCGGTCTGCGAGATCACCTCCGGCACGCCGTGGCCCACCATCGCGCCACTCGTCGCCCCATCGAGATAGCCCGGCAGCAATGCAAGCCCGTGGGTGGTGTGGCCGAGCAGATCGCCCTCGACCAGAATTTCAGCACTGATGCGGGCCTTGTCCGCCTCCAGCCCGGCGCGCTCGAACAGCGCGCTGGCAAGGCTGATCAAGTCTTTGGCGTGATAACGGTCGCTCATCTGCTTTCCCTGGCTCGTTTCCCCTGCCAGGATTGCGCGGCCAAGACGCCACGAGAAGGGGGAAACATCATGTGGGAACCACAGTCGCGCTATCCAGATGCCGATGTGATATCGTTCGACAAGAGCTTCGACAGGTTTCGCGTCCTCGGCGGCATCGAAAGACTGGCGGATGGCTGCCGCTGGTCGGAAGGCCCGGTCTGGTTCGGCGACCATCGCTGCCTGCTCTGGAGCGACATTCCCAACAACCGCATCCTGCGTTGGAGCGAGGAGACCAATGCGGTCACCGAATTCCGCAAACCGTCGAATTTCGCCAACGGCAATTACCGGGACCGCGAGGGGCGCCTGATCACCTGCGAACACGGCACCCGCCGCGTCACCCGAACCGAGCACAATGGCGCGATCACCGTGCTGGCTGATTCCTACCAAGGCAGTCGGCTCAACTCGCCCAATGACGTGATCGTGGCCAGCGATGGTGCGATCTGGTTCACCGATCCGCCCTTCGGCATTCTCGGCTATTACGAGGGTGAGAAGGCGAAATCCGAGCTGACGCCTGCCGTTTATCGCCTCGACCCATCCGGTCGGCTGGACATCGTTGAAGATGAAATCCCCGGCCCGAACGGGCTCGCCTTCTCGCCCGACGAAAGCATCCTTTACGTCGTGGCCTCACGCGCCAATCCGCGTGAAATCTGGGCTTATGACGTGGTGGACGGCCACAAGCTGCGCAACCGTCGCACGCTGATCAATGCCGGGCCGGGCGGCACGCCGGACGGGTTCCGCGTCGATGTCGAGGGCAATCTTTGGTGCGGCTGGGGCATGGGCACCGAGGAACTCGACGGCGTGCGGGTTTTCACCTCCTCCGGCGACGCTATCGGCCACATCAAGCTGCCGGAGCGCTGTGCGAACGTCACATTTGGCGGTCGCCACCGCAACCGGCTTTTCATGGCCGCGAGCCGCTCGCTCTATGCGCTCTATGTGAACACCCAGGGGCTCGGCTGAGCCATGGGCAGCACGGTTTTCGATTCCGGCCTGTTCCGCGACATGTTCGGCACGGCGGAGATGCGGGCCATCTTCGCCGACACCGCTTTGGTCGCCCGCTATGCCGAGGTCGAGGCAGCCCTCGCCCGCGCGCAGGCCAAACTCGGCGTCATCCCGCTCTCCGCCTCCGCCAAGATCAGCGAGGCGGCGGCGTATCTGACCATCGATATGGAGCGGATGCGTCGGGAGACCGAGATTGTCGGCTACCCGATCCTGCCGCTCGTGCACCAACTCGCCGAGGCATCTGGCGATGCGGGCGGCTATGTCCATTGGGGGGCGACCACCCAGGACATCATGGATTCGGCGACCGTGCTGCAAATCCGCGCCGCCTTGGTGCTGGTGGAGCGTGATTTGCGCGAGTTACGGGTGATCCTGCAGGATCTGGCGCATCGTCATCGCACCACCCCGATGGCCGGGCGGACGCATCTGCAACACGCGCTGCCGATCACCTTCGGCTACAAGGCGGCGATCTGGCTGTCCTCGATCGAGCGTCATATCGAGCGGCTCGAACAGGCCAAGCCCCGCGTGCTGCTCGGCTCTTTCTCGGGGGCAGCCGGAACCCTCGCCTCGGTGGGCGCGCAAGGTTTGGAGATGCAGCGTCTGTTCTGTGAGGAACTCGGCCTGCACCAGCCGTCCATCACCTGGCACGTCGCGCGCGACGGCCTGGCCGAGGCGGTCTCGTTGCTCGGCCTGATCACCGGCACGCTCGGAAAGATTGCCACCGACGTGATGCTGATGTGCGCGACCGAATTCGGCGAATTGGCCGAGCCATTCGTGCACGGGCGCGGAGCCTCATCCACCATGCCGCAGAAGCGCAACCCGATCTCGTCGGAGTTGATGCTCGCCGCCGCCAAGGCGGTGCGCCAGCACGTGGCGACGATGCTGGACGG
The DNA here is from genome assembly GCA_903891315.1 of uncultured Rhodospirillales bacterium. Taxonomy (GTDB): domain Bacteria; phylum Pseudomonadota; class Alphaproteobacteria; order Acetobacterales; family Acetobacteraceae; genus CAIQQQ01. The sequence goes on from CAITEF010000610.1 coordinate 31,892, forward strand.
CATGATCCACGATTTCGAACGCGCCACCGGGCCGTGGCATCTCGAATGGGTGTCGCTGCCGGAGAGTTTTCTGCTGACTGGGGCCTCGCTGGCGCAGGCGAAATTCATGCTCGCCGGGCTGGTGGTCGATGAGGCGCGGATGCGGGAGAATCTCGGTCTCACCGGTGGGTTGATCGTCGCCGAGGCGGTGATGATGGCCGCGGCCCCGAATCTAGGGCGGCAGCATGCGCATGATCTGGTCTATGACGCCTGCCGGGTTGGCATCGAGCAGAAGCGCGCGCTTGCCGATGTCGTGCTGGAAAATCCAGAACTCGTCGCCGCCCTGGGAGGTGCTGAGGCGGCGCGGGCGAAATGTGATCCGGCGGGATATCTGGGGCTGGCGGCAGAGATGACGGATAGGGTGACGGGACGGGGTTGATCGCCATTGCCCCTCTTTCGTCAGTTCCCTCCTCGCAATGACGAAAGGGGGAGCATGACGATGAAGGAAAAGTGCAATTTCTTCCCCGATCCGTCCATTCCGCTCCGGCTCGATCCGTGACAGAGCATCGTCTGCGAGGGAGGAGTTTCATCATGCGTACACAGGTCGCCATCATCGGCGCCGGCCCGTCCGGCTTGCTGCTCGGCCAGCTTTTGAACCGTGCTGGCATCGACAACATCATTCTCGAACGGAAATCCGGCGACTACGTGCTGAGCCGGATTCGCGCTGGTGTGCTCGAACAGGGCATGGTCGGCATGCTCGAAGAGGCGGGTGTCGCCGAGCGTCTGCACGAAGAAGGCTTGGTGCATGACGGTTTCGCGCTGGCCTTCAACGGACGCCGCCACCGCATCGATCTGCACACTCTGACCGGCGGCAAGACCGTCACCGTCTATGGTCAGACCGAAGTGACGCGGGATCTGATGCGAGCCCGCGAAGCCGCCGGGGCCGTGACGATTTACGAAGCCGACGATGTGCGCGTCGATGGTTTCGATGGCGATCATCCAAAAGTGCTTTTCGTCCAGAACGGCATGTCGCAAAGTCTCGATTGCGACTTCATCGCGGGCTGCGACGGCTTCCACGGCATCTCTCGCCAATCGGTGCCCGAGGGGGCGATCTCCGAATTCGAGCGCGTCTACCCGTTTGGCTGGCTCGGCGTGCTGGCCGACGTGCCACCCGCCGCGCATGAATTGGTCTACGCCAACGATGCGCGCGGTTTCGCCCTGTGTTCGATGCGCTCCGCCACCAGAAGCCGCTATTATGTGCAGGTCGCGCTCGACGAGCGCGTGGAGGACTGGTCCGACGACCGCTTCTATGACGAACTCCGCGCCCGACTTCCGCAAGATGTGGCCGATGCCGTGGTGACCGGCCCGTCCATCGAGAAATCCATCGCGCCGCTGCGCAGCTTCGTCGCCGAGCCGATGCGGTTTGGCCGCCTGTTCCTCGCCGGTGACGCCAGCCACATTGTCCCGCCGACGGGGGCGAAGGGGCTCAATCTGGCGGCCTCCGATATCCGCTATCTGTTCGATGGCCTGCGCGAGCACTACCTCGACAAATCCGATGCGGGGATTGATGCCTATTCGCAGAAGGCACTCAGCCGAATCTGGAAGGCTGAGCGCTTCTCCTGGTGGATGACCTCGATGCTGCACCGCTTCCCCAGCCAATCCCCCTTCGAGCAGCGTATGCAGTTGGCGGAATTGGAATATGTCGCGAGTTCGGTGGCGGCTTCGACATCGGTGGCGGAGAACTATGTCGGGCTGCCGTATTAACGGGTAGCGCATTTTTTCCCGTCACTGCCAGGAGCGCTGGCGACGAAGCAACCCAGGAACCAATTGGCGCGACTCCTGGGTTGCTTCGTCGTTCCTCCTCGCAAAGACGAGTTTGGTGGTCCGCATGCCCGGCTTGCATCGCGTGGTGGTGCAATTCCTGCCAGAATTGGCACCCTAGGTTGAACGCATGCTCGGGGGGCCATCATGACCGCAGTCGAAACACACGGCGAAATCCGCGAGGAAGTCGCCAAACTCTGCGCCAAGTTCCCCGGTGAATATTGGCGCGAACTCGATGCCCGGCGCGGCTATCCCACCGAATTCGTAACCGCCCTCACCGAGGCGGGTTATCTCGCCGTTCTGATCCCCGAGGAGTATGGCGGCTCTGGTCTCGGCCTAGGTGCGGCTGCCGCCATTCTGGAGACCATCCACGAAAGCGGCGGCAATGCCGGGGCGTGCCATGCCCAGATGTACACGATGGGCACCGTGCTGCGGCATGGCTCGGAGGCGCAGAAGCTTCATTATCTGCCGAAAATCGCCACCGGCGAACTCCGCCTGCAAGCCTTCGGCGTCACCGAGCCCACCTCCGGCACCGACACCACCGCGCTGCGCACCACCGCGCGCCGCGAAGGTGACGAATATGTCGTCAACGGCCAAAAGGTCTGGACCTCGCGCGCCGAGCATTCCGACGTGATGCTGCTGCTCGCCCGCACCACGCCGCGCGATCAGGTCGCCAAGAAGACCGACGGTCTGTCCACCTTCCTCGTCGATATGCAGGCCGCCAAGGGGCACGGCCTGAC
>CAITEF010000611.1 GCA_903891315.1 uncultured Rhodospirillales bacterium
GAGGCGCGCTCGATCGCCGTGCAGGCGATGAAGGACGTCGGCATCAAGAAGCCCGAGGAGCGGCTCTCGATGTACCCGCACCAGTTCTCCGGCGGGATGCGCCAGCGCGTGATGATCGCCATGGCGCTCGCCTGCCGGCCGAAGGTGCTGCTCGCCGACGAGCCGACCACGGCACTCGACGTGACCATCCAGGCGCAGATCCTCGATCTCCTCGCTGCCCAGAAACAGGCGCGGGGCCTCGCCTTGTTGCTGATCTCGCACGACCTCAACATCGTCCGCCGCCACGCCGACCGGGTCTGCGTGATGCGCGATGGCGAGATTGTCGAGCATGGCATTGCGGCCGATGTGTTCGCCAATCCGCAGCACGAGTACACGCGGATGCTGATTGCCTCCGAACCCTCGGGCGCGCCCGCGCCGGTACCGCAATTCGCCAAGACGCTGCTCAAGGCCGAGAATGTTCGCGTCATCTTCCCGGTCCGCTCCGGCATGATGCGGCGCAAGACCGGCGAAGTCCGCGCGGTGGATGGGGTGAGCCTCTCATTGCGCCAGGGCGAAACGCTCGGCGTGGTCGGCGAGAGCGGTTCCGGCAAATCGACGTTGGCGATGGCGTTGTTGGCGCTGGAGCCCTGCGAGGGGCGGGTGGTGTTCATGGGGCAGGATCTCGCAACCCTGCCGAAAACAGCCCGCAGGGCGTTGCGCGCGCGCGGGCAAATCGTCTTCCAGGACCCATTCGGCAGTCTCTCCCCACGTATGACGCTGGGCGAGATCGTCGCCGAGGGGCTGAAAGTTCACGCGCGCGGGCTGTCCGAAGCTGCGCGCGACGCGAAAGTGGCGCAAGCGATGGCGGATGTCGGGCTCGACCCGGATTTCGCCGGTCGCTATCCACATGAATTTTCCGGCGGCCAACGCCAACGCATCGCGATTGCGCGCGCCTTGGTATTGGAGCCGCAAATGATCGTGCTCGACGAGCCAACGAGCGCGCTGGATCGCTCGGTGCAGGCGCAGATTGTCGATCTGCTGCGCGAATTGCAGCGCGCGCGCGGGATTGCCTATCTGTTCATCAGCCACGATCTCGCCGTGGTGCGGGCCTTGGCGCATCGGGTGTTGGTGATGCGGCATGGCGAGGTGGTGGAGATGGGGTTGGCTGAGGAGATCTTCCAGGCTCCGCAGCATCCTTATACGCAGGCGCTGTTGAAGGCGGCGTTTAATACGTAGGGCGGACAAGCGCCGCGCAGTCCGCCCTACGAAATCACTTCGTCTTCTTCGCCGCCGCCAACTCGGCCTTGGCCGCCGCGAGTTCTGCCCGCAGCTTCTCCATCTCTTCGGCCTCGGTCGCCGGAGCAGGGGCCCCGTGCTGCACCGCGCCACCGGCCTGCAGGAACGGTGCGAACATGCCCATCGCACGCTCCATCATCTGCATGTTCTGGCGGCTGACGTCTTCAACGCGGAACGGGAAGAAATTGCCCATCGTGGCCTGCATCGCAGTGCGCATCTGCTCCTGCTGGCTGGCGAAGCTCTCCATCGCCTGCTCCAGATAGCCAGGCACCAGCCCCTGGAGCGAATTGCCATAGAAGCCGATCAACTGACGCAGGAAGCCGGTCGGCAGCATCGCCGTGCCCTTGCCTTCCTCTTCGACAATGATCTGGGTGAGAACCGATCGGGTGATGTCCTCCCCGGTTTTGGCGTCGTAGACCACAAAATCACGGCCTTCGCGCACCATCTCGGCAAGCGAATCCAACGTGATATAGGTCGAACTTTCCGTGTTGTAGAGCCGACGATTGGCGTATTTCTTCACCACCACCGGTGTGGCGTTGGCATCGGTGGACTGGTTTTTTGCCTCGTCTGACATCGCGCCCTCTTGTCGAATATGGTTTAAGCATAGCACGTTGCAATTTTCTGCCAATGGTGCAGTGCAGCGCCTGTTCCGGAGACTGAAACGTGACCACCGCCCCATCCCCTGAAGCAGCAACACGTCTGGCGCAGGATTGGCAGACAATCTGGCAGACCGAACTGGCGGGCATGGCGCAGGATCGCGAGGCAGCCGAGATGCTTGTCGCATCGGCGCAACTCTGGCAGGCCTTGGGATCGATGATGAGCGAGGCGGCGCATGCCGGAGCACCCAAACCCAACACCACCGATGTTCCGCCGCGGTCCGCGCCCGCTGATGCTGCATCTGGCGCTGGCGATGCAGAAGCAGAAACCATCCGGCTTCGCGTGGCCGAGCTCGAACGCCGATTGGCAGAGCTTGCTGATACAGCTCCAGCTCGCCGCCACCGCCGGCCCACTGCCGCCAAGCGCCGCATCGATCCTGCCTGATCCGGCGCTGATCCACGGCATCGCCGCCTATCGCCGCCATCCTTATCGCCGTACCCTGATCGACCCGCCCGCCATTTGGCGCGAAGGCGAGACCGAGTTGCGCGCCTACCCGATTCCGGAGGGCGTCTCTCGCGCGAAGGCACCGCCCGTGCTGCTGGTGCCGAGCCTGGTCAACCGCTCGACCATTCTCGACCTCGCCGAGGGCCGCTCGCTGGCCCGCGCGCTGTCCGCTCGCGGCCTGCGCGTGCTGATGATCGATTGGGGCTGGCCGGACGCGGAAGCCCGCACATTCGATCTCGATGCCGTCATCACCGGGCGGCTGGCCCGCGCGATCAACAAGATCGGGCGGGTCTCCCTCGTCGGCTACTGCATGGGCGGTCTGCTCGCCCTCGCCGCCGCCCAGCGCCAGCCTGAAAACGTCGCGGCCCTCGCTTTGCTCGCCACGCCGTGGGATTTCCATGCCAGTGGCGTGCCGAGCGAGGACATGCCGAAACATCTGCAGGCGTTCGAGCCGGTGATGCAGATCACCGGAACCCTGCCAATCGACGCGTTGCAGGCGCTGTTCAACCTCGCCCATCCGCACGCGGTGGGTGACAAATATCGTGATTTCGGTGCCGCCGATCAGACCACGGCGCGCGCAGCTCAATTCGTCGCCTTCGAGGATTGGCTCAATGACGGGGTGCCACTCGCCGCCCCGATTGCGCGGCAGACACTGGCGGGCTGGTTTGGTGACAACAGCACGATGCAGGGGGAATGGCGGGTGGATGGGGAGGTGATCGACCCGTTGAAGCTCAACATCCCCACTTTGGCCGCCCTCGCCCAGCGCGACCAGATCGTACCGATTGCCGCCGGATTGCCGCTTGCCGCCCGCCTACCGAGCTGCGTTCTGCTCAAGCCCGCGGCGGGGCATGTCGGCATGATTGCCGGATCGCAGGCGGAAGGTCAGCTATGGCGCAAGCTTGCCGATTGGGCATTGGCAGTCCCACCGCGCAGGCGCTTTGCGCGCAAGCCGCAAGCCGTTAAGGTGCCGCCGTCGCCGGGGGGCAACCGTAAGGAGAAGCCAGAATGACGGATGTTGTGATCGTAGCCGCCGCACGTACGCCGGTGGGAAGTTTCAATGGTGCCTTCGGTTCGGTGTCGGCCACGGTGCTCGGCACCACTGCGATCCAGGCCGCTCTTGCGCGCGCTGGGATCGAGGCCGCCGAGATTGATGAAGTGATCTTCGGCCAGGTGCTCACCGCCGGTCAGGGTCAGAACCCGGCCCGTCAGGCCGCGCGCAATGCGGGCATTCCGGATGCCGCCTCGGCGTTCACCGTCAACCAAGTTTGCGGCTCCGGCCTGCGCACGGTCGGCCTTGCCGCCCAGCAGATCAAGACCGGCGAGTCGAACATCGTCATCGCCGGTGGCCAGGAGAGCATGAGCATGTCGATGCATGCCGCCTATCTGCGCGCCGGCACCAAGATGGGCGATCTGACCTTCATCGACACGATGATCAAGGACGGTCTGTGGGATGCCTTCTTCGGCTATCACATGGGCACCACCGCCGAGAACGTGGCGAAAGCCTTCCAGATCACCCGCGACGATCAGGACGCCTTCGCACCTGCCTCACAGCAGAAAGCCTCCGCCGCCCAGAAGGCCGGTCGCTTCGCCGATGAGATTTGCGCCGTCACGGTGAAGGGCCGCAAGGGCGACGTGGTGGTCGATCAGGACGAATATATCCGCCACGATTCGAGCCTCGAAGGGATGACCAAGCTGCGCCCGGCCTTCAGCAAAGACGGCACGGTGACCGCTGGCAACGCCTCGGGCATCAATGACGGGGCAGCGGCCCTGATCGTGATGTCGGCGGCTGAAGCGGCCAAGCGCGGCCTCACCCCGCTCGCCCGCATCGCCTCCTTCGCCACCGCTGGCGTCGACCCCTCGGTGATGGGCACCGGCCCGATCCCGTCGAGCCGCAAGGCGTTGGCGCGCGCAGGTTGGACGGCGGATCAGCTTGATCTGGTCGAAGCCAACGAGGCCTTTGCCGCGCAGGCCTGTGCGGTGAACAAGGATCTGGGTTGGGACACCTCGAAAGTGAACGTCAATGGCGGTGCGATTGCCATCGGTCACCCGATCGGCGCTTCGGGAGCCCGCATCCTGACCACCCTGCTGCACGAGATGGGCAAGCGCGACGCCAAGAAGGGCCTCGCCACGCTGTGCATCGGCGGCGGCATGGGTGTTGCGATGTGCCTGGAGCGGTAACATCTAACGTCTGAGCGTCAAGGCAACACCCGCCGCGAGGACACGCGGCGGGTGTTGTCGTATTCATTGGGTGATCCGGGTTCACTGGAGCTTCAATATGGACTTCTCCGCCCGCACTGCACTGATCGCGGATCAGTTCCCGGAGATGAGGCCAATCTGGGAGACCGACCGCCTCCGCTCTCCGCAAGACGGCATGTCGGGCGACGAAGTGTATCGGCTCGCCTGGCTGGCGGTGATGTATGGCGACTTGGCCTTGGCCGAGACTGTGCTGCAGGCGCTGTTCGACGCCCCGAAAACCCGTGGCCTCGCTGCCTTCTCCTTTGCGATCCTCGCCATTGCCCGCGAGAAGGCCGATCTCGCCTTGAGCTGGGCCGAGCGCTGCGTCGAACTGACGTTCGAGCCCGGCAACCGGCGGGACTCGTATATGGCGCAGTTGGCGGCGATGCGTGAGCACGGCGATGTTCGCAATATCGTTGGTATTTTCTATGACAAATACCGATCCGAGTTCTTGCTGTATCTTCTGCTGAGCAAGCCGCTCCCCTCGGAAGTGCAATCCTATTGCTTCGCGTTCTCGCGCTGCAACCGGCTGATCCTGAACATGCGCGACCCGGTCGCGTTCGTTGATGCCGAGATTGGCGTCAACGGTCACTGCCTGTGGACCAGCATTCTGCTGGGACATCACCGCTGGCTGACCGTCGATTATCTGCGCAGCGACGCCTATTACGATTTGGCGCGCACCATCAGCCGGTCTCAGCATTTGCTGCCGTTTCACGTCGATTGCGGCGTGCTGACCTGGATTCCGCGCGACACGGCGAAGGCCTTCTTGCTCAATCCAGGCGCGGTGCCGCCAAGGCCAGGGTTTGTCGAGAATTTCGAGCTGCATCACCGGCCAGATTTGGAATCGGCGCGTGGCGAGATCGTGTTGGTCACCGGGTGTGATGAAAGATACCTGAAGTTCCTGCAACGCGTCGTTGCCTCGCTGCTCGACATCGCCGGTCAGCATCCAACCAGGCGGTTTCATCTGCACACCCATGTGACGAATTGCAGTGCCCGCAGTGCAAGCGTGCTCAGTCTGCTGCACCAGGCGATTCTCGACCTCGCACCCAATCTGCATCTGACCTTCTCGACCAGTGGCCCCGATATCCAAGAACGCGCCTATTACACCTTCGTGCGATATTTGTGCGCCGAGAAGCTGCAGGCGGAATTCGACATTCATCCGCTGATTCTCGACATTGACTGCGAGTTGAATGATCATTTTGTCGCGGCACTTGACCAGTTGGGGAAGTTCGATATCGGGCTGCGGATGTTCAACTTCGACAAGGTCACGCGTCGCCAGTTTGCCGGTGAGCCATGGTCAATCGGCGCTCACCCGACCTATTGCCGGAACACCCCCAATGGCCGCGCCCTGATCAGGCTGATCGGCGACTTCGTGCGCACCGCCTATGACCCTGCCCTGGAGACGAATTGGTGCATCGACCAATGCGCCATCGCGCGGGCATTCGATCTGATTTCCACGGCGGACAGCAATTTGCAGGTGCTGAATTTTGCCGAAACGATTCCATTCTACCATCTGCCGGAGGAATTCGGCAGCAAGGAGGAATACGCGGCCGAGTTGATGACGAGTCTCAATCCGGAACTGCAGCAGCTGTTTCAGGTATTGGGCTGAAACACGTCTGACTCCACCGCCTCGAAGAACGCCGACATGCAGCTTCGCGGCAGCGGTTGCTCGTCATGTTCCGGCGGGATCAGGTAAACCATGCGGTGCCCGCGCAGGGCCGCGATGCGAGACTGCACCGGGTTCGGCACGCCGACCTGCGCGACGACGCTGCCACGCGGCGACAGCAGCGCATTGTGCAGTCCCGATCCGGAGATCCCGGCGATCGCCCTGGCGCGGGCGAACAGTGAAAATTGCAGGTCGATATTGAGCGACTCGGGTGCGACAACGGCGTAACCGCGCCGGTCGGCAAGCTCTTCCAGCGCCCTCTCGAACGCGTAGGCGTGTGTGGCGTGCGGGTGCTGCGCGCGGAACGCCAGCCGGGTGACGAACAACCGGCGCGTCGGTGCCACATCCAGTCCGAAGCGGCGGGCGAGCGAATCGAAGATCGTGGCGGCGTGTGGGTGGAAGAAATAGTCGGTGTGCACAAAGGTGGGGATAATCGCGCGCCTGCAGACCAAGATCTCGTGCTGATAATTGTAATAGAGCAGCTTCTCCCGCGGAATTCCGAAGGCCGTGCGCAGCAGCGCCTCGGCCCAATCCGGCGTGTCGGACGGCAGTGGGATGATGCAATCGTCCAACCGTGTCCCGAGAGCCTGGACGGCCAGCGCCAAGCGCGGCAGGAAATCGACCAGCCAATGGCCCCACATGCAGTGCCCGGGTCCGGCGATGAGCAGGGCGGGATCGTTCAGGCGGACCTTTCGACGCCGTTGATATTCGACCGGCACGCGCAGGCCCTCCGCCTGCGCAAATTGGCGCGCCACCTGATAGGGCTCGGTGTTGTCACCCAGCACGAGCCCCGAGCGATACATCAAGCCGAAACTCGTCACCTCGACATCGTCGGCGAAGTAAAGGCCCAGGGCGTCGGCCTGCCCGGTCTGGGCATGCTGAAACTGAAACCAGTCTTCGTTCCCAGCCGCATTGACCAGCGCCACGTCACCGGCGGGCGGTGATGGCATGGCAGGTGCGATTTCGGCAAAGCCGCGCCAGCGATCCCAGGCAGTGGCGAGATCGGCCTGCGGACCCAGGCTGTCCCAGCCGACATCGCCCAACAGAAGATCGGCCTCGTCCTGCATCGCCTAGATCACCTTTGCGGGCATGATCGAAGGGCCGAGAATGTCCTTCACCGTGGCGGCAAACGCCACCGGGCTGCATTCGGCCACCACACGTTTGAGCGCGCCTTCGCGCAGTTTCTGCCAGAGCTTCTCGTTGGAATAGGCCTCGATCAAAGCGGACGCGAACGCGGTGGGGTCCTCCGGATCGGCGGCGGCGATGTCATTGCCCACCGTCCAGCCGAGCTGGTCGGCAATCAGCGACGTCGCCATCACCGGCAATCCGCGCGAGGCCGACTCATGCGCCTTGAACGGAATGCCGGCGGCAAAGCGGGTGGGGGCGAGGAACAGACGGCTTTGCTCGTAGAGCTGCGTTGGATCGTTGAGCGGGCCATGAAACACCACGCCCGGCGCTTCCAATAGCGGGGCCGGATCGAACCCCGTCGCGGTGAAGCCTGCCACATGTAGCCGCACCTGCCTCAGCTTGCGGCGCACCAGCGGCCAGACTTTGGCGATGAACCAGCGCAGACCGTCAACATTCGGCGTGTCCGGCCCGTAGAGGCCGCCGAGGGCGAAGATGTCCGCACGATCCGCAAACGCGGTCTCGGTGGGCAAGGGTGCCACCGCGTGGCCGAGCACATGCACCTGTGGCAGTCCGGCCTTGAGCAACTGCGCCTGTTCGCTGGCGCTGACGCTGACGACGGCCTGCACCAGATGCGCCCAGCGCATTTCTCGTTTGAGCGCCTTCGGAAGATCGAAACGCCGCCCGTCCATAGCCGCCTGCATCGCCTCCCGGTTGCAGGCCAGCGCCTCGGTGTCGAGCACGGTGCGGGCGCGCGAGATCGGTCCCCAGCCGCCGGGGCCAACCACGCCCGCCAGGCGGTCGAGATTATGGGCGCGGCAGCACCAGACCAGGTCGTAATACTCCGCCCGCTCGGCAAGGAAGCCGGGTGCGTCCTCGATGCAGCGGTCCCACAGCAATTCGACGCTCTCATCGAATCCGGCGCGCGGATCGGCGGGCAATTGCACCGGGTTCATCGGGAACACCGTCACCTCACAGCCGAGTGCCACCAGATTGGCCACCACATCATTCGCGCGCACGAAGCCGGAGCCCATATGGCGATAGGGGATGCTGTCATCGATCACCAGCACGCGACGCTTGCCTGAGTTGCTGCGCCCCAAAATGGCCCGCCCCGGATTTGGCGGCTGTTTGCCGAGCAGCCAGTCGCGATGTTTGGAGAGGAAGATGTCCTGGTTGCGCCGCATCAGCGCCACCGGTCCGTTCGGATTGCGCGCCGAGCCATATTCCAGATGAACGATCACCACCGACGGGTCGTAGACCACCCGACGACCGGATTTCCACACGCGGACGCAAATATCGGTGTCTTCGTAATAGGCCGGGGCGAAATCGGGATCGAGCGCGCCAAGTTCCAGCAACAGCTTGCGCGGCATCATCAGGAACAGGCCGGAGACGAAATCGACATCTCGTTTCATGCCGAATTCCGGCTCGAACGGGTCGCGGTCGCGGCCATATCCGGCGGAACTGCCATCGCTGAACAGGATGCAACCAGCCTCCTGCAACTGGCCATGCGTGCGCACCACCTTCCCGCCGATGGCACCGATGGAAGGGTCGGCATCGAGCCTGCGCACAGCTCGCTCCAGCGCGTTGGGCGGCAGCACGACGTCGTTGTTGAGCAGCAGCACATAACGCCCGCGCGCGGCTGCGATGCCCTGGTTGGAGGCCTGCACGAACCCAAGGTTGGTTTCGTTACGAATGCGCCGGAGCCCCTGCACGCGCAATTCGATGTCGCGCGTCTCGTCCACCGAGCCGTTGTCGATCAGGATCGTCTCAAAGCTCACCCCAGTGCTGCCGGACAGGCTGAGCAGGGTCTGCAGGGTGAGGTCGAACTGGTTGAAGGCGCAGATCACCACGCTGATATCGGGCGCGTCCTGCTGTGCCAGACGGATCGGTGCTGCAATGGCGGAGCTGGCCCAGAGATGGGCGAAGCGGGAGAAAATGTCCTTGCCCGCTTCCTCCCGCCCGGCCCGCTCGGCCACCGGCATCGTGTGCGGCGCCCGATTCGCGGGCAGGCCGAGCCGCTTGCCATGCTGGAGATAGTGGTCGAACGCGGTCAGACCCAGAGTGGCGGCCATTGACTGCGCCACCAGATGATTGCGTCGGTAGAACACCGGATCGAACCATGGCGCGGGTCTGCGATCCTCAAAACGGCCGTGCTCGACGAAATGCTGGTAGCCGGTTCGGGTCACACCGGTGCCGATGGCGTCACCGATATCCGGGTAGAGGGCGGCGTAATACGCCTCGTCGAAATCCGCACTGCCGACAAACTGCGCCGGACTCGGATTGGCCAGGAAATGATGCAGCGCGCTGCCATACCAGCCAGCCGCGATCTCATCTTCAACACTGGGATGGGCCGCCAGATACCAATCGGGATCGAAATACGGCGACAGGCGCAGATTGCCGAGCCAGGGGGCGGCGAGCAGCGCGGAGAATGGCTGCTCGGCGATCTGGGTGGCATCAACCAGCATCTGCGGATCGAAGAAATAGCTGCCGCTGACCGTCTGATTTTGGCCGATCAGCAGATAATGGTGATAGCCGTTGCGCAGCTGCGCTTCGGCCAGTTTCGCATCATCCACATCCGGATGCCGCAGCCGGTAGAGCGCCTCGCTGAACAGCCAGTGCGGATTGTGGTCGCGATAGCCGTTGCTGCAATAATGCGCGAAGCCGCTGGCAAAATCTCCACGCGCCACCGCCGCCCGCACCTCCGGATAGGACGACAGATACCAGCCTTCATCGAAGAAATGGTTCGGCGACGCACCGCGCCGGGCCCCGATCCTTGTGTAATGCGCAAACGGATCGGAGGGCTCGCCTGCGATCGGTCGACGCATATAGGTGACGGCATACCAGTCCGCGTCGAAGATTTCCCAAGGGCAGGGAGGCGCCGATGGGTCCTGAGGCGGCGCGGTTTTCTTCGGCGAAGGCACAGGCTGCTCCTCGAATCCATCTTCACGGTTGAACCAGAATGTTGTTCTTCCTGCAATCGGTGCGGGGAGCAACCCTCAGCCGGGCAAGAGAATTTCACCATCCTGGTGATTCTTGCCTGGAATCGTGGTCACTTGGTGTTATGTTGCGTTGGGAAACGCTTGGAGAGAAATAAAATGAGCAGAGTAGCCTTGGTCACTGGCGGCACGCGCGGCATTGGCGCGGAGATCAGTCGTCATCTGAAGGCCGCCGGACGGACGGTGGTGGCAAGCTATGCCGGCAACGACGAAGCGGCCAAGGCTTTCGCCGCTGAGACCGGCATTGTCGTCAAGAAGTTCGACGCTGGTGATTTCGAGGCCTGCAAGACGGCTGTGGCGGAAATCCATGCCGAGGTCGGCCCCATCGAGATCCTCGTCAACAACGCCGGCA
>CAITEF010000612.1 GCA_903891315.1 uncultured Rhodospirillales bacterium
GAATTGAAACTGGGTGCCTAGGGCGGTGGCGCCGTCGGCGGCGGCGCGGCCGATCAGGTGGCTGGCGTTGTCCAGCGCGGCATCGCGGGCGATGGTGTGCAGCCGCAGCAAGATGCCGGTGGTGATGGTGAGCAACAGCACAGCGCCGGCGATGGCCAGGCGGGCGTAGCTATGGCGATCCGGCGATGGCGAGCGCGTGGGGCAGGATTCAGCGGCGATCAGGGTGGAAAAGGGCATGGAGCTACCAACGCGCAAAGACGGCGCGTTTGTTATCCATTCCGGCCGGGATGGCGAGCGTTTTTACCGGTATTTCAGATCAATGCGACAAATTATGACAGAGAAAACATAACACAAAAATTACAGATAGTTGCCGTCAGCGGTGGCCGTCGGCGGCGGGGTGCGGCAGGGTGATGGTGAAGCAGGCGCCATCGGCGGTGTTGTGGACGGATAGGGTGCCGCCCATGTCCGTTAGTAGGCGTTGGCAGATGGTCAGACCGAGCCCGGTGCCGACGCCGACGCCTTTGGTGGTGTAAAAGGCCTCAAACAACCGCGGCAGCACGTCGGCGGGGATGCCGCCGGCGTGATCGGTGACTGTTGTGATGGTGTTCGTGCCACAGGGGGCGACGGCGATGGCGATCTCCACCACACCGATCGCGGCGGGCCGGGCTGCATCATAGGCATCGAAGGCGTTGATGATGAGATTGACCAGCACCTGCTCGTAATGGCCGGCATTGCCGACCGCGAGCGGGCGGGGGGTGGCGAAGTTCGTGGTGATGCGGGTTTGGCGGGCCCTGAGATGCGGTTCAACGATGATGATGGCGATGCCGCAGGCGTCTGAGGGATCGAAAGTGGCGAGGGGCACCTCGCTCTGGTGGGTGAAGTCCCGGATGGAGCGCACGACGCGGGCGGCGCGTTCGGACATGGAGACGATCACCTCACCGGCCTGGATGATGGCGGCGGGGGTGAGCGGAGTTTTGCTAGTGCGCAAGCGCTCCGCGCGCATCATGATGACGGAGAGCGGTTGGTTGATTTCATGGGCGATAGAGGCGGCGAGCTCGCCGAGTAAGGCGAGGCGGCCTATTGCCACCAGGCGGTCCCGCAGCAGGATTTCATCGGTGATATCGGCCATGAAGCCGATCAGACGGGCGGAGGTGGCGGAGCGGTCCACCACTTTCGTGCGGTCTCGCACCCGGACCTGATGGCCGTCGGCGCAAATGAGATCATATTCGAGAGCGGTTTCGCCTTCGGCCAGCACGGCGTGCAAAACGTTCTGGCGGTGGCTGTCCAGCTGGTCGGCGGGCGTGCAGGCGAAGGCGCTGGGGAGATCGAACTGCGCCGGGGCATAGCCGGTTAAATCCGCGAAGCCCTGGCTGATATATTTGAGTTCCGCGGTGGCGGGTTGATTGGGATCGCTGAAGGTGACCTCACAATCATACAAACAGCCCGGCACGTTGGCGGCGAGGCTGTCGGCGCGCAGGCGGAAGGTTTCGGCGATCAACTCGGCGTGTTTGCGGGCGGTGATGTC
>CAITEF010000613.1 GCA_903891315.1 uncultured Rhodospirillales bacterium
CCGATCTGGATCGGGATGACGATATAAGTCACCGCCGCCACGTCGATCACGGTGCCGAGCACGATCAGCAACAGCATCGCGAAGACGAAGAACAGCCAGCGTGATTCGTGGATCACCGGGGCGATGGCAAGCGCCACGTCATGCGCGGTCTGCGAGAGGGTGAGAACATGGCCGAAGATCGAGGCGGTGCCGATGATGAGGTAGATCATCGAGGTGGTCTTGGCAGTTTGTAGCAGGGCGGTTTGCAGATGGCTCCAGCGGAAGTCACGGAACCAGGCGGCTTGCATCAACAGGGCGAAGAAGATTCCGGCGGCGGCTGATTCGTTGACGGTGAACACGCCGCCGAAGATCGAGCCGAACACCACAGCGGGCAGCAACATCAGCAGGCCGTCACGGCGGACCAGCGCCCAGCGATCCGACCACGAAACACGCGGCAAAGTGGGCACGTTGCGGCAAAGGATGGCGACGACCAGCATGAACACCCCGGCCAGGGTAAAGCCGGGCACGATGCCTGCGCGGAACAGTTGGAGCACTGGCAACCCGGTGACCGCCGAGTAGAGGATCATGTTGACCGAAGGCGGGATCAGAATGCCGAGCGTGCCCCCAGCAGCGACGACACCGGCTGCGAACCGCATCGGATAGCCTGCCTCCTGCATGCGCGGAATCAGGGCCACCGACAAAGCTGCGGCGTTGGCGGCGCTCGACCCGGAGAAGGCGGCGAATTTGGCACTTGCCAGCACCGTCACGTAGCCGATCCCGCCGCGCCAATGGCCGACGAAGGCCGCGAGCAGATTGGTGAGCCTGAGCATAATCCCGGTAGTCGTCATGTATTCGGCCATGAAGACGAAAAGCGGGATGGCGATCAGCGCGAAACTGCCGACGCTGGAGATGAAGACCTGCGAGACGGTGGAGAGCGGCTGGCCCATCCAGAGCAGGCCGAGAAACCCAGCACCACCGACAGCCACGAAGATCGGAACTCCGGTGACGAGCAACGTCACCAACAGCGCCACAACGAGAAGTGTGGCGCTCATGAACTGGGGTTCCCCCGGATGACAGCGTTCAATCGGACCAGTGAAACCGCCGCCAAAACCAGGCCGAACAAGGCGCCCACCAGGGCAGGCAGGCCATCGGGAATGCCCGCGTAATCTGTCAGCCCGATATCGAACATGTCCTGCGCATAGAGCAGTGCCGAGACGGCAACGCCCAGCCCGAGTGCCAAGCTCAATGCCTGAGCTGCAATGTCACGCACATACAAAGTCCGAGCACCCATCCGGTCGAGCACGTGCAGCGAGACATGCACGCCGTCGCGCAGCCCCGCCGGGATGGCAGCGCAGACCGAGATGAAGACCAGCAGGCCGACGACCGGCTCGGTCCAGATCGGGGTGAAGCCCAAAAAATTGCGCCCCAATGCCACCACGGCGACGATGATCAGCGCGAGCGCCATCGTCGCCGAGGCCGCAATGTCGCAGATTTTGCGGACGTGCCCTGGCCGGATCATTGCGCGGACTGGATCACTTTCTGCGCCCGGTCAAACAGATCCGCCCCGATCTGCTCGCGCGCATCGGCCAGCATCGGAGCCAAGGTTTTCTGGAACGAGGCCAGACCGGCGGGGTCGAGCTTGCCGACGGCCACACCCTGCGCCTTGAGAGAGGAGATGGCCTTGTCTTCTTCTTGCAGGTTCAGCGCGCGGGTCTTTTGCTCGTATTCCTTAAGCATGCCGGTGATCGCGACGCGCAGATCATCCGGCAATTGCTTCCACCATGCGGCGTTGACGATGATCACCGGTGGGAAGAATTGCTGCGAGGTCCAGGTGCCGTATTTTGCGATGCTGCCGATCTGCATGTCGGCGAAGGCGGACGGCGTGGAGAGCAGACCCTCCACCGTGCCACGTTCAAGGGCCGGTGCGATATCGGCGACGGGGAGCTGAATGGCCGACGCGCCGAGCAGTTCCAGCGCCCGGATCTGGATCTTGCCTGCCGCCGCGCGAAGACGAATGCCCTTCATGTCGTCCGGCTTGGTGACTGCCCGCGAATGGGTGGCGATGATCGCCGAGCCCGCGTTGGTGTGCACCAGACCCTTGATGCCGAGCGGATCAAGCTTGGCCAGGATCTCGGCTGAGATCGGGCTGTCCAGCACCGCGTTGAGTTGGGCGTAGCTGGTGATCAGGAATGGGGTTTCATAGAGATTGAACGCTGGGACGAATTGCGCGAGGTCGCCGGTGGTGACCATCGCGCCTTCGATTGACCCGCTGCGTACCGCTTTGATCGCTTCCTGATCGCTCTTGAAAAGCTGACCGGCGGGGAAGATTTGCACATCCACCCGCCCGTTGGTGGCTTTTCCCACCATCTCGCGGAACAGTTCGGCGTCTTTCTGGCGCAGATGCGCGGCGGGCAGAGTGTGGTTGAGGCGCAGCGTGTAGTCGGCCGCATGGGCCTGCTGGATCAGACCGATGGCCAGAATGGCGGCAGTGAGCAGTTTCTTGATCATGTCTCATCCCCCTCAAGGCGCGTTGTTTCGAATCAGGAACCCCGCATCGGCAGGCGAACCTTGGCCCAGCCCTTGGCGGTTTGCTGGTCGCGTTGGTCTCGGGTCTCGACGGTGAGCATCACCGTGCCCTTGCCGTCATTGCCTGCTTCTTTCTCGGTGATCTTGCCACGGCAATAGGTCAGGTCACCGATCATGTTGAAGCGGCGCATTTCGGCATAGAGCTCGCTCATGAAGCCGTAATCGCCGATCCAGTTGGTGATCATCGTCGCCATCCAGGAGATGCGCTCCGGGCCGTAATCATAGGCCTGCGGCACGCCGACGCTGCGGGCGAGGTCGTTGTCCCAATGCACCGCTTCTGGCGGCTCCGGCACGCCATTGGCGTTGGCGATGCCCAGCGCCGGATGGCGAGAGATCAGGTCGAACCAGTAGCCATGCGCCCAGATGAACAAGCCGCCCCAGGCCTGCTCGAACGCCACCGCACAGGTCGCCGTGTAGGGGCCGCGCACAATCTCGGGGATGTCCATGCCCACTTCGACATCCTCGAAATACAACGGCACATCCCCGCGCGGGATTTCCTTCGCGTAGATGGCAGCGATGTTAGCGATGTCGTCCTTGGTGTAAGTCGGCGGTTGGGCGATTTCTTTGTATTTGTCCTTCTCCTTCGCTTCAGCCCGACCAACCCGCATGCCCCAGGCATCGGCGGTGGCGACGCGGCGGCCGGTCTGGTCGATGAAGCGAACTTCGGAGATCTGCTTGAACATCCGCCCGGCGAAGCGGCTGGGGAATTCCACTAGATCCTTGAAGATCACCTCGGTGTCGATCCGGTCACCCACCACGGCGGGCTCATGCCAACGCCACCAGGACCCGCCGAACATTGAGTGCACGCCAGGCAGGCCGCCGCGATAACCAATGGAAATGCGGCTGAACGCATAGAGCATGCTCGGCGGGCAAAGCAGCGCGCCATAGGGCGAGGCCTTGGCATAGTCTTCGTCGATATAAAGCTTGTTCTTCTCGCCCGTGGCCCATGCCCAATGCCGAATCGCATCGCGCGTCACCTCGGTTAGATATGGGGCTTGGCCGACGGTGACAGTCTGGCCAATGCGTGCGCGCAGGCGGTCAAGTTCTTCGTCTGTGATCAGCGACATTTCAATCCTCCTTCGGCGTGGGGAAGCCGCCGCCATCGAACAGACGAATGGCCTTGGCCGCGAGCAGACCGGCGATACGGTCAGGTCCGTAGCCGAGCAATTCGGTGAGCACTTCTTCGGTGTGTTCGCCCAGCAATGGGGCTGGCTGCATCTTGGCGTCGGGATATTGGCCAGTGAAGCGCAGCGGCGAGCCGACAAGCTTGACCGGACCGGCCACTGGATGCTCGGCGGTTTTCACCAGACCGCGTTGGACAATCACGTCCTGCTCCAGCGCCTCGCCGACCGAGTTGACGTTACCATGAGGCACGTCCGCTGCATGGAGCACGACGTGCCATTCGGCGGCGGTGCGGGTCATCAGGATCTCGTTGACGATGGCTTCCAATTCGTCGCGATTGGTGCGGCGGTCGGCGGTAGTGCGGTAGCGCGGGTTGTCGGCGAGATCCGGCCTGCCGATGGCCGAACAGAATTTCCGCCAGAATGTGCCGACATGCAGGGCTATGACGATATGGCCGTCCTTCACCTGGAAACGCCCATAGGGCACCACGCTATGATGTGAACTGCCAACCCGGCCCGGGCTTTCCCCGGTGACGAGGTAGATTTCAGCCAGATAGCCCAGCAGCCCCATCAGACCTTCAAGCAGACTAAGATCGATATGCGCGCCCTCACCTGTCGAATTGCGCGCCTGCAAAGCGGCAAGCACGCCGATGGCCGACCATAATCCGCCGCCAATATCGCCCATCGGAATGCCGAGCTTGGTCGGCGGGCCGTCGGTCTCGCCATTGATGCTCATCACGCCGCTCATCGCCTGGGTGACGAGGTCGAACGAGGGCAAGGTGCTCATCTCGCCGGTCTGGCCGAAGCCGCTGATCGAGCAGACGACGAGGTCGGGCTTGATTGCCTTCAGCACATCATAGGACAGGCCAAGCCGATCCATCACGCCGGGGCGAAAATTCTCCAGCACGACATCGGCGTGGCGTACCAACTCCAGCACCGCGTCGCGCCCCTCGGGCAGCCGAGTGTCGATGGCGATGGATTTCTTGTTGCGGTTGATCGCCAGGAAATAATGGCTCTGACCGTTGACGAAAGGCGGGATGGTGCGCGTTTGATCGCCACCTGACGGGTCCTCGACCTTGATGATTTCAGCCCCGAGATCGCCCAGAATCATCGAACAGAACGGACCGGCCAACACGCGGCTGAGATCGAGCACGCGCAGGCCAGACAGTGGACCGGCTTTCTGACCTTGAACCATCCCCGCCCCCTTGCCGAGCCTATCTGGCATCGTTCTTCTTTTTGTTAGTTTGATTGGTCCAAATATTCTGTCAATTAACCAGCAAGGCTCGCTCAGAACTTCTTCTGCAAATCGGCGGGCAAGAAGCTCTGATCCACCAGCGTTCGCCACGGAATGTCTGAATCGAGCGCGTGCATCAGTTTCAGCCCTTCGATTTGCGCATCCACGCCACTGGGGTTGAAATCACCGAGCCCGAAATACGGAATGCCGCCTGAGGTCTTGTCGGTAAGCTCTCCTAGCACGGTCTCCACCACGTCAATGGGCAACTTGTAGACCTTGGCAATGATTTCGGCGGATTCGTGCCGATTGCTTTTCATGAACTCCACCGCGCGGCGATGCGCGATTAGAATGGCCCGGATTTTCTCCGGGTTCTTTTTCGCGATCTCGGTCGGCACCACGCCGACCGTGCTCACCAGCGGTGGCAACACGTCACGCGCCCAGGCCAGTGCGCGATATTTGCCCGCGTTCAAAGTGAAGATCGGCTCGGCGAGGAGGGCGATATCCGCGCCACCAGTCTGCAACGCAGTCAGCGCTGCACCATAGGGACCGGTGGATATGTAGGTGACATCGCTGTTCTTCAGCCCAGCTTTCGCCACCAGAATATGGTCCATCACCTCGGACGTGCTTTGCGGGGTGGTGAAGGTGAGCTTGCGGCCTTTGAGGTCGGAGATCGATGTAACCGTCGAATTCGGCATCGTGGCCCAGACGAAATTGGCCACCGTGTGGACATTCTCGCTGACGATCTTGATCTCAGCCCCGTTCTGCGAGGCGGTGATCACGCTGGCGATGGCAGATTCCGCGTAAGCCAGACCACCAGCGATCATGTTGCGAATATCCGCAGAACCACCCGCCGAGGCGCGGATGGCGGTGATGTC
>CAITEF010000614.1 GCA_903891315.1 uncultured Rhodospirillales bacterium
AGCCATTCACATCGGCAACCGAGTTCAACAGGGTCGAGGAAGTGCCGACCTTCGAGATGAAATCGTCGGTCGGCGCGATCACCTGCACCGAGTAAGTGCCAGGGACCAGATTGCCGAACGAGTAGTTCACCGCGTCGTTGCTTGAGATCGTCTGCGTGCTGACAATGTTGCCCTTGGCGTTGATCAAATTGACGGTGACGTTGCCGATCGCTGAGTCGCTCTGGTCCTCAGTGCCGTTGTCGTTGTGGTCGAGGAACACCTCTCCCGAGACAGAGCCATATTGGAACAGGCCAGCATTGAAAGTGGCAGAGCCGCCCGAGACAAGGGTGATGGCTTGCGAGCCCGAGCCGCCATTGGTGGAGAAGAGATCACCCAGCGGGGCGATCACCTTCACAATGTAGCTGCCCGGCGTGATGTTGCCGAGCGTGTAGCCGCCATTGGCGCCGGTCGTGGCCGTGGTGATCACGGTGCTGCCGGAGAGCAACTGCACCGTCTGGCCGGAGAGGCCGCTATCGGCACCATTCTCGATGCCGTCGGCGTTCAGGTCGGTGAACACAACCCCCGAAACCGAGGCGTCGCCGTAGAGGCCCGTCGCAGCGACAGTGTCGGTGCTGCCGGAGGTCACCGTGACAGTCTGGGTGGCCGCGCCACCATTGGTCGAGATCAGATCGCCACTGGGAGCAACGACCTTCACCGTGTCACTGCCCGGAGCCACGCCGGAGAAGCTGTAAGCACCGCTCCCATTGGTCGTCGTCGAGGACAGAACATTGCTGCCGCTGAGCAACTGCACCGTCACACCCGAAGCGCCGCTTTCGCCCGCTTCCTGCGTGCCATCGGCATTGCTGTCGTTGAACACCGAGCCGTTGATGGTGCTCAGCGCATACTCACCCGCATTGACCGTGGCCGATCCGCCTGAGGTCAGCGTGACCGCTGCGCTGGAGGGGGTCGAGAACAGATCACCGCTCACGGGCAGCACCTTCACGATGTAGCCGCCCGGCGTGATGTTGCCGATCGTGTAGGCACCGTTGGAGCCGGTTGTGGCGGTGCCGATCACCGTGCTGCCATTGAGCAGTTGCACCGTCTGGCCGGACAGGCCGCTATCGGACCCGTTCTCGATGCCGTCGGCATTCAGATCAGTGAAGACCGTGCCGCTGACCGACGCATTGGCATAGAGGCCGGTGGCGGCCACGCTGTCCGTGCTGCCGGAGATCACCGTGACCGACTGCGTGGCCGTGCCGCCATTGGTCGAGATCAGATCGCCCGAGGGGGCGACGACCTTCACCGTGTCGGAGCCGGGAGCCACGCTGGAGAAGCTGTAAGCACCGCTGCCATTGGTCGTCGTGGTGCCCAGCACCGTGCTGCCATTGAGCAGCTGCACCGTCACACCCGAAGCGCCGGTCTCGCCGCTTCCCTTAACGCCGTCGGCATTGCCGTCGATGAACACGCTGCCGCTCACCGTCGAGTTTGCGTAGATGCCGGCATTCACCGTGGCGGAGCCGCCATTGATGACGCTGACCGTCTTGCTGCCGGAGCTGTTGACCATGCTGTCGGTGGCCGTCGTGCTGCTGCCAACCGGCGAGAAGGCGCTGCCTGACGGAGCCACGACCGTCACGGTGTAGGAACCCGCACCGAGATTGCCAAAGCTGTAGGTGCCGTTGCTCGCCGTCACCGTGGTGGCCACCACAGTGCCGTTGAACGTCAGATTGACCGTCCGACCGGAGGCACCGGCTTCGCTGCCATTCAACACGCCGTCACCATTGATGTCGGTGAACACGGTGCCCTGAATGCTGGCGGCTGGCAGGTAGATGCCAGCGCTCTCATCACCAATCTGCTGACCGGAGGTGAGCGTGAAGGGGGCCGTGATACCCGCGCTATTGACTTCCGAGGTGGTGGACAGCGTCGGCGTGACCTGGGGGGTGACGATATAGACGTCATCGACCAGCACGTCCTTGGACGCCAATGTCGAGCCGGGCGTGCCAGAGCTGTAGGTGAAGGTCAGCGTGTACGAGCCCGTCGTCGAGGCACGATACAGATCGGCGAAATGCTCCCACACGCCAGCCGGCAATGCGGTCCCGGTGCCGACGCCGGAGGTCGAGCTCATTGAGGTGATGATCGTGACGTTGATCGCGGCGGTCAGCTGGAAGTAGCCTGGATTGCCAGTGCCAGGCGTGGTCTGTTGGGCATCGAAGCCGACTTCATAAACTTGCCCGGCGGTCAGCTGCACCGTCTGCGACAAGGTCTCGATGGCACCGTCATCGACGAAGAACGCCGCATCATTGACCGACCCTTGGGCAAAATAGGGATCGGCGTTGTCCTCGGTCGCAGCGCCTTGATAGCCGTTGCTGAAGCCGTTCTTCGCATATGATAACTGGCCAGATGTGCCCTTGGTGTAGGCTATTTCAACACCGGCACCGGGACCGCTGCCATAGGGGGTGGCGCTGGTGCTGTTGCTCACAGTCCAGCCCGATAGGCCCTGCGTGACGGCCGCCGCACCGGTCGAGCCTTTGGCGTCGAAATTGCCGTTGGTGACGAGATTGTTCACGATCACCGGTGTGCCACCGGTCGGCTCAGGTGCCGCGTTGCTGCCGAGCGGGGAGAACACCGCACCCGGGGTCGAAATCTGGGAAACCTGCACCGAATAAGTGCCCGGAATCAGGTTGGTGAACGAATACGTGCCGTTGGCGGCAGTGGTGGTTGTCTCGCCGACAATCGGCTGGCCAGCAGCATTGAGCAGCTGAACGGTGTCGCCGCTGATTCCAGTGTCGGTGCCGCCGAACTGCCCGCTGTTGTTGTTGTCCTGGAACACGGTGCCGTTGATTGAGACCGGAGCGTAGAAACCAGCATTCACACCGCTCCGGTTCTCGCCTTCGACCGTCAATGCGGCGGTTTTGCCAGCCGCGTTGACGCTGGACGCTACACCATCGTCGTTGGTGACAGCGGGCGGCAGGGAGAACACGTCGCCGCTGGGGGCGGTGAACTGAACATAATAGCTACCGTTGGCGACATTGGCGAAGCTGTAATGCCCGCCTGCGTCCGTCGTGGTTGTGGCCACGGTTGCGCCGGATTTGTTCAGCAGAGTGACGGCAGCACCGCCCCAGACAACATCGCTGCTGTTGAACAGGCCGTCGCCATTCATGTCGAGAAACAGATTGCCGCTGATGCTGCTCGTCATTGCCCGATGCCCCTATGTCGATTTCAAACCATCGACGAGGATCACGATTGATCCGGGCAGCGTGTTACGAGGATGGGCTTTCGGCCTCTTCACCCGCCTGGGTGAAAAACATCGGCGGGGATGTCGTTTGGGTCATACAAGCAATGCTCGGATGACAATATCGCGTCAGTGGCGGCTTGGTGGCTGTCGGCCCTGATGGCCGCGTGTCTGCGCCCTAAGCTCGACGGTCCGCTAAGACAGCAAGTCGAGAACGTTCGGATCGTCCGGCATGTCAGCCGCCGATTTTGCGGCTGACAACAGCGCGATCAGCTGTGATTGCGACCGAACCCCAAGCTTGCCCATGGCGGATTTCAGCTGGCTGCGCACAGTCTCGACACCCAAACCAAACAGCTCTGCCGTCGCTGCAATATCGTGCCCGGCATAAATGCCAGCGACGACGCGTGCCTCCGAATGTGTCAGCGAAAAGACCTCGGTCAACCACGCGCGGTCGAGCTGCGGTCTTTGGTGCAGATCGGCAATGCGCAGCAGAACAACGCGACCCGTGACGGGGAATTCAGCGGATTGGAAATGCAGGATAATGATCACTTGCCCCGCTCTGTTGCGCAGCGGCAGAACGCGCCGCTGACCGGACTCGACAGATGGATCCTCAAGCTCCGCACTCAGCGCCTTGATCGCATCGGTTTCCGATTTGCGGCGCGTGCGAAGCACGCCTGCCTTGATCTTAAAGACCTCAGATTCACGCAAACAGGCATTCGCCGCTGGGTTGGACAACATGATTTGGCTATTTTTCAAGAGCAGCAAAGGCGTATTTGATAAGGCCAGACCGGCCGTAAAATTGGCCAGTGAAGTGCGGGTCTTTTCCGTGGCATTCAAAATTATCTTCGATTTTTGCATTGCCGGAACGCGTTGATACGTCTGCAATTTACCGAAGGAAGATATTTTTCCCAATTTCCCCCGCTGTGAATTGGTAGACTCCTCCCGAAATCCGGCTTTTTGCTTAGAATCAACCACCGACGCACTAATCCAATTGTTTGTGGGTAAGTCCCAAATATTTTATACACCACGTCGACGTTTTGGTCACGATGAACCCGACAATGTAGCTCGGTGCTGTCCACCGCAGCATCCCGACATCGCAGCACTCGCCAGATAGGAAAGACCGAGCGCGGACCGAGGACGAATCGGGACCGGTTTTCGTGGCACTTTGGCCGAACCGGGATCAAAATGCTGCTTTGTTCCGCAGAACGATGCCCAAGATGCAGCGTTCGGGATTTTCGCCCTTGGAAAATCTCAGATTTCTCTGGGCATCCATGGTGCTGCTGGACAGGATTGAACTGTCGACCTCTCCCTTACCAAGGGAGTGCTCTACCACTGAGCTACAGCAGCGCCGGATGGGCGACGGGATGTAGCTTTCCCACCGGCATGGCGCAAGCGCTGAATGGCATCTCTCACCTGTCGCGTGGGAATTCCTGCCAATCCTTTGTGCGAGTTATCCACAGATTGCTTGACCGCCAGATGAGAACCAACATAGAACATCCGCAAGGTTGCTGATTTGTTCCTGTCGATTCGGGGCAAATCCAGCGCCATCCTGTCCAGCGGAGGTTCGTTCATGTTGACCCGCAAGCAGCACGAGCTGCTCCTGTTTATCGACAAGCATCTGCGTGAGACCGGGTTTTCGCCGAGTTTCGAGGAGATGAAAGAGGCGCTCACCCTCAAATCGAAATCCGGCATCCATCGCTTGATCTCGGCTTTGGAGGAACGGGGCTTCCTCGCCCGCCGTCATCATCGCGCCCGCGCGCTGGAAGTGGTGCGGCTGCCGGAGGATCTGGGTCGCAGAACCGCCTATCTGCCCGACTCCGACGAGGATGATGACGCGCCGTCTTTCTCGCCCAACGTGATCCGTGGCGATTTCTCCACCCGGTTCAACGGTGTGCGCGCCGCCGAGGAGGTGAGTGCGGTGCAATTGCCGCTCTATGGCCGCATCGCCGCTGGTCTGCCGATTGAGGCGATGCGCGATTCCGGCGCGCATATCGAGGTGCCGGTTGCCATGCTTGGCACCGGCGAACATTACGCGTTGGAAGTCGCGGGCGATTCGATGATCGACGCCGGAATTCTGGACGGTGACACCGTGCTGATCTGCTGCTCAGAGACCGCTGATAACGGGCAGATCGTGGTGGCGTTGGTGGACGACCAGGAAGTCACCCTCAAACGCCTGCGCCGTCGCGGGGCGTCGATTGCGCTGGAGCCAGCCAATCCACGGCACGAGACGCGGATTTTTCCGGCCGATCGGGTGCGGGTGCAGGGGAAGCTGGTGGGGTTGTTGCGGCGCTACTGATATCTTGAGCAACCGTAGGGCGGACCAGCGCAGCGCAGTCCGCCGTTGCCCAGCCTGCGGCGAGACGGCGGACTGCGCTGCGCTGGTCCGCCCTACGGTGCGGGAGTTTTAGCCCCGAACGAACCGCACCACATCCGCCTCAAGCTGCGCTGCCCCCTCACGCCAGCCGTCGTGAACGGCGCGCAGATCGTCATCGTCGCGCAAGAACTCCAGCGCAGGCGGCAATCCGCGCACCGGCAGGAGTGTGGCCGAGCAATGTGGATAATCCCGCACCCGCCATTCTGGCCGATGCGTGGTGAACGCCACATGGCACGGCACGCTCCAGGCATCGGCGAGATGCGAGATTGCAGTGTCGGTGGCCACGATCATCGCGGCGTGCGACACGAGGCCGCACAATTCCTCTATCGTCTGGCATTCGGGCACTGAGACCACGCGCGCCGCCAGATCGGGCGGCAATTCGCCTTGGGTGACCACCGGAAGCCCCTGCAGATCGATCAGCGCGCGCAGCAGCCGGTGCTGCACTGCCTTGGGCATGTCGCGCTGCGGCATCGAGGCGTTCGGGCAGAACAGAATGTAGTGCTTTGGCAGACCGTCGACACGGCGTGGTCGCACGCGCGGGGCGAGCCAAGTGTTGCGGCGCAAATCCGGCGGCACCTGCGCGGGGGCGAGTCCGAGGCGGCGCAGGAAGAAATCGATCATCGCCACAGCGCGGAAATCGGCGTCGAAGGCGAAATCACGCAAATCGATTACCGGCCGGTGGCCGCGTATCAGGTCCTCGGGCAGCGGAGGCGGTGGCGTGGTGGAGAGTCCGTCGGGCAGATCGGCCAGATCGGCGAAATCGCCCACCAGCGTGTAGAGGGCGCGCACCATTGGCCTGCAATCGGTGCGGCGGAGAAGCACCGGGCGCGGCAGATGCCCCAGGCTTTGGGCGGCGTGCAACGCTTGCAGACCGATGACCGAATCGCCCAAAGCGAGGCCGAAGCCGTTCACAATCAGGAGCTGCTCAGTAATCCTCGCCCTCCACCACGGCGATGTCGAGCAGGCGTTCCATCACCTCGGGCTCCTGGGCCCCCGCGATGGCGTGGCGACCGGCGACGACGAAACACGGCACGCCATTGATGCCGAGCCGGTGGGCGCGCAGATTTTCGGCGTGAATGGCGTCCACCTCGGCATCCGAGTGCAGGAACACATGGGCCGCCATCGCATCCAGCCCGCAGGCCCCGGCGACGGCGATCAGCACCTGCCAGTCGCCGATATCGCGTCCGTCGCAGAAATGGGCGGCGAACAGTGCCTCGACCATCTCCGTACCGCGCCCAAGCTGCGCGGCCCAACGGACCAAACGGTGCGCGTCGATGGAGGAGGGGGTGCGGCGGATGCGCTCGAAGCGGAAATTCACCCCCTCGGCACGGCCGATATCGGCAATCGAGGCGTAGAGCCTGCGAGCGCGTTCCTCGCCCCCGAATTTGCGCACGACGTAATCCGAGCGAGTCATCCCGGCACGCGGCATGTCCGGATTGAGCAGGAACGGACGCCAGACCAGGTCGGCGGCGATGTCGGGGCGCGATTTCAGCGTGCGCAGCAGCCGCTTCAGTCCGAGATAGCACCAGGGGCACACGAGGTCGTGAACCACCTCGATCTGCATCCGTGCCCGCCTTGGTGCCAGAACGTTCATGCACACGCAGTATCCCGCCGGTGCCATGTCGTGCAACGTGTTATCGCGTGCTCCGTTGGCGACTCTGGCGGCAAGGTGTGAGATGTTGGTAAGAAGACGGTGACATTGACGTGCCAGGTGCACGTCCGCGAGGGAGTGGTCGGTGGAACGCACGCTGTATGAACTGGCAGGCAAGGATAAAAACCTGCGTTTCAGCCCGTATTGCTGGCGCATCCGGTTTGCGCTGGCCCACAAGGACCTCGAATTTGCCGGGGTGCCGTGGTGCTTCACCGACAAGGCGATGATCGAATTCTCCGGTCAAGGCAAAGTGCCGGTGTTTGTCGATGGTGATCGGGTGATCCATGAGAGCTTCGAGATCGCCAATTATCTCGAAGAAGTCTATTCCGATCACCCGCCGCTCTTTCCCAGCGGTTCCTCGGCCGAGGTGCGATTTATCAACGCCTGGACCGACAGTATCATCAACCCGTTCCTGTCGCGGATGGTGGTCTCGGACATCATCAAGATCCTTGATCCGAAGGACGAGGCGTATTTCCGCCAGACCCGCGAGACATTCTTCGGCAAGAAGCTCGAAGAGGTCACCGCAAATCGCGATCAGACGGCGCTCGAGTTCCGCCGCGCACTTGCGCCGGTGCGTACCGTGCTCAAAGCGCAGGAATGGCTGGGGGGCGAGCAGCCTTCCTATGCCGATTACATCCTGGCCGGTTCGCTGATGTGGGCGCGCTGCGTCAGCCTCTTCGAGATCCTCGAAGAGGCCGATGTCGTCGCCGAATGGTTTGGTCGCGTGCGGGCACTTTATGGTGGGATTGGCGAGAACGCCGCGCGGGCGTAATCAGCCTCGCATGTCCCCATTGTTGTTGCGCCTCGCCGAACTGCGTCTGCCGCTAGACCACGACGAGCCTGCCCTGGAAGCGGCAATCCGCGAGCGGCTGGGGTCTGCTGCCGCCGGATTGCGGCATTTCAGCATCCACCGCCGCGCCATCGACGCGCGGCGCAAAGCGGCGATCCGGTTGAGCTACGCCGTCGATGTGGAATTGGCCGACGGCACCGATATCGCTGATCTGCTGGCCCGCTCCGACATCACCCCCACGCCCGACATGCGCTACCGCTTCGTCGCCCACGCGACGCCTGGACTGGGGGAGCGACCCATCGTGATCGGCGCCGGTCCCTGCGGGCTGATGGCGGCCTTGGTGCTGGCGCAGATGGGCTTTCGGCCGATCGTGCTCGAACGCGGGCGCGTGGTGCGGCAGCGGACCAAGGACACGTGGGGCCTCTGGCGGCGCGGCGTGCTCGATCCGCAATCAAATGTGCAATTCGGCGAGGGCGGGGCGGGCACGTTCAGCGACGGCAAGCTCTATTCCCGCATCAAGGATCGCCGCTTCCTTGGCCGCAAGGTGCTTGAAGAGTTCGTCAAAGCCGGGGCGCCGACGGAGATTCTCACCGAGGCGCATCCGCATATCGGCACGTTCCGGCTGGTGACGATGGTGGAAAGCATCCGCGAGACCATCAAAGCGCTCGGCGGCGAATACCGATTCGAGACCAAAGTCATCGATCTGCTGATCGATGAGGCACCGGGCAGCGCGCGCCAATTGCGAGGTGTGGTGCTGGAGAATGGCGAGGAATTGCTCTCCCGCCACGTCATCCTCGCCGTCGGCCATTCGGCACGTGAGACGTTCGACATGCTGACGGCGCGCGGCGTGTTCGCCGAGCACAAACCGTTCTCCATCGGCGTGCGCATCGAACACCCTCAAAGCCTTATCGACCGCGACCGCTGGGGCAGCTTCGCCGGGAATCCGCTGCTGGGGGCCGCCGAATACAAGCTGGTGCATCACTGCCAGACCGGCCTGGCGGCAGGGCGCACCGTCTACAGCTTCTGCATGTGCCCAGGGGGGCAGGTTGTGGCTGCAACCTCGGAGCCGGGCCGCGTGGTAACCAACGGGATGAGCCAATATTCCCGCGCCGAGCGCAACGCCAACACCGGCCTTGTCGTTGATCTGCGCCCGGAGGATTTTGCCAGCTTCGGTGATGGCATGCTGGCCGGGGTGGCGTTCCAGCGTCATTGGGAGAGTGCCGCCTTTGTCGCCGGTGGCGCGAGCTATCGGGCACCGGCGCAATTGGTGGGCGATTTCCTGGCGGGCCGACCAAGCACCGCTTTGGGCAGCGTCATCCCCTCCTACCAGCCCGGCGTTACCCCCACCGATCTCTCAGCCTGCCTGCCGGATTTTGTTGTGGCCGCTTTGCGCGAGGCCATCCCGTCCTTTGCCAAACAGATCGCGGGCTACGACATGGCGGACGCGGTGATGACCGGCGTGGAAACCCGCACCTCCTGCCCGGTGCGCTTCACCCGCGATCCGAAATCCTACGAGAGCCGCAACACGCGCGGGCTGTATCCGGCAGGCGAGGGCGCGGGCTATGCCGGAGGGATTCTCTCAGCAGGGGTGGACGGCATCGAGGCCGCTGAGGCGTTGGCGCTGGATATGGTGGGCTGAGTCTCAGCGTTCGGTCAGGCTGACATTGGCGAGCGGTGCCTCTTGCTCCAGCTGTTCGTAATGCAGAGCGCGTGCCTTCCTCATGTCATCCAGCGCCTCGCGGGTGCGACCGTCTTGGCGGGCGACATAGGCTGCCTGCATCGCCATGAACGGGTTCTCCGGATGGCGGCGCATCCCTTCATCGGCCAAGTCTCTGGCGAGACTGAGATCATGTGTCGTAGCCGCCGCGTCGATTGCGGCCGAGCGGATGTTCGGATCGTTCGGCTCGCGGTTGAGCATCTCCATCAGCGTGGCGAGCGCCTCGCGAGGCGCGCCGCGGGCGATGCGGATTCGGGCGGCGGCAACCTTGAGCACAAGGCTGGTGTTCTGCCGCAATCCGCGCTTGGCGAGTGCTGCCTCGGCGCGTGCAGGGCTGTTCGCGGCCAACGCCGTCTGCACTTGCGCGGCAACGAGGTAATCGGTCGCCCGTTCAAAGCCTTCAGCCTGATCGCTGTCGAGCGCGCGGGGGTTGACCAGTTGAAGCAACCGCGCGGCGGCCCCGAACTGGCGCATTTCCACCAGCACCCCGGCATAGCGGATGCGGATCGTCTCCAGCGGCGGTGGCGTCGCTTTCAGCCCTGCGCTTAGGGCCTCACGCATCTCCACCACACCGGTCAGCCGCAGCAACGCGCGACTGATCAGATCGCCACGCGTGCCGTCCGGATCGGGTTGTGAGGCGAGAGCAATCAGGCGCCGCGAGGCATCCGGCAACGGCAGGATCTGGGCGACCTGACGGCGCAGATCGGCCAGTGCGAGCGCGCTGCGGATACTCTCCGACCGCTTCGCCTCTGGAACCAGTCGCGCGATGCGCAGAGCGCGGTCATTGTCGTTGTGCGACCGCACCCAGATAAACGCGGCATTGAGCGCCTCGATTCCGGTGTCGGTTTGCGCCGCATTGGGCGCGTCGGCTTCGCGCAGCAACGGGGCGATGGCCTGATTTGCTTCCGCTTGCTGATTGTTCCTGTCCAGAGCACGCGCAAGCGCGAGCGTCGTCCAGGGATTGGTCGGATCGAGCGTCGCCGCGTCACGCAGGCCGCGAACCACCAGGACCGGGTCACTCAGCGCCTCGGCCCGGCGACGCGCCAATTCGGCGCGGGCCTGCCGCAGAGTTTGGAATTTCTTCGCAAGCCCGTCCGTCTGCTTGGCGTCACCCATCTGCGGAGCGTCGCTTGCACGCAAAGCCGCCTCGGCGCGGTCCAAGGAGGCCGTTGCCGCGTCCACCTGGCCAGCGCGCGCCTGCGCCACGCCAAGCGAGAGATTGACGTCGGGATTGTTGGGCGCGATCTGCGCGGCGCGCTGCAGCAGCGCCATCACGGTGTCATCCTTGCCTGAGCGGTGGCGAATGTCGGCGAGCATCATCAGCCCCCCCGGATCCTCGCGACCGTTCTGGATCTTCTGCAGTAACGCCTCGGCCTCGGCGTAGTGGCCGGTGTCGGTCAGACGCACCACTTCATGGTACTGGGCTTCGATCTGTCGACGTGCTTCTTCGATAGCCTGCTGATTCAACCCGGCTTTGCCCTCACCGACGATGCCGAGCAGTTCGTCTTTCTTCTCCGGCGCGATCTTGATCGCCTTTTGGATCATCGCCTTGGCGTCGGCCACGCGGCCCTGCTTCATCCGCAACACCGACATCATCACCGGCCCCTGGATCTCGTTGGGGTCGAGCTGCATCGCCTTGTTGAACGAGACCTCGGCCTCGGGAAACTGGCCGTTGTCGAGCTGGGTGTTGCCCAGCAAGATCACCATCAGCGCCCGGCTTGGCAGGTCGGTGTGCATTTTCTCCTGGATCGCGTCGAGCTGCGGGTCGGAGGGAAACATGGAGAGATAGTCGAGCAACTGCTCGCGCGCCTTGATGTCGATGCCCGACCACAAAATCGCCTCGCGCCACAACGGTCGGACGCGGGTGGTCAGCGCCGGATCGCGCGCGAGCTTGGCATAAATATCGATCGCGTCTGGCCGATGATCCCCGAGCAGCACGAGACAATGCGCCAACGAAATTTGATAATTGGCGTCGCCGGCATGGGCTTGCGCAATCGAAGTCATCTTGTCGACAACCTGCTCGGCTTCGACAGAGCCATCCTCAACTTCTTGCAAGTAGAGATAGTAATATTCGCCGGCGATATCGTCAGGAATTTTGTCGCCGTCGAACAATTGTTTGTATTTTGCAATTGCTTCTTTGCGTTTGGCGGCTGCTGCCAGATGTCGGGCATCGGTGAGTGCCCGAACCTGATCCGGCCTGCGTCCAACCGTCGCGTCGAGTTCCGCCAACGCCGGGTCCTTCGGCGATGTCTTGCGCAGTCGTTCGATATAGCCATGCGCCAGATCGACCCTGCCCAGAATCAGCCCCATCCGGGCCGCGCCGATCAGTGCCTCCGAATTGGCCGAATCGTAGTTCAGCACACGCTGATAGGTTTCAAGGGCGACGTTTTCCTGGCCGTGCGTGTACCAGAAATCGGCCTTGTTGAGCATGATCTGGATCGGCGTTTGCGCCGTCTGCGCCGGTTCCGAAACCGTCTGCGCGTTGGCAATGATGGAAAATGTCAGCATCGCCGTCAGCGCGAAACTGGTCCGTCCCAGCCGCTTCGTCGGGCAGGTTGGCTGTTTGATCGTCAATGAAAGAGGTTCCGGAAAGAATACGAGGGAATGCTACCGAAAATAAACCTCCGGGAAAACCCCCAATTTTCGGTGCATTGCTGTCGAGTATATTTCAATTAACGAGTGTTAAAATTTTAGTTGTGACCGTAAAAATTGAGCGGAATTCAAAAATTTTCCGAAATTTGTGCGTCAAAAATTTGATTGTTTCCAAATAAAGCTGGCTAAAGAATTTTATCAATTTCAGATTTTTTTGATTTCGGTTGTAGTCCAATGCTTGTGGCAATGATAAATGGCCCGGTCCGAAGTGTTTTCGTTCTAAGTGGGCGCAAACATTGATTGTGCGTCGCACCAACACAAAATCGTGATGTCGCGTTGTCAGATACCAAACTTCCCGCTCTTGGGGAACCCCGTCGGCACCATCCGCCCCATCGTGCCGCGCTCACCCTGCCAATCGCGCATTTTGGTGGCGGTTGTGACCTTCTCGCCCACTTTCCACGTGAGCCCTTCGGCCAGTGAGATCACTTTCACGTCACTCATTCCGCCATCCTTGTAGCGCTGCAAGATAACGCCTTGGCCACGCTGCATGTCGGGGATCTGGTGCAACGGGAAGACCAGCAGCTTGCGGTTCTGGCCGACGACGGCCACGTGATCGCCCTCAATGTCGCAGCACGACGTTGCCTCTTCGCCGGGTTTGACGTTGAGGATCTGCTTGCCGGTGCGCTTCTCCGCTTGGAGTTCCTCGGTTGCGATCAGAAAGCCGCGCCCCGCCGAACTTGCCACCAGCTTCTTCTGGCCGTCGCGATGCACGAACAGCCGCACGACGTCTTCACCATCGCCGAGATCG
>CAITEF010000615.1 GCA_903891315.1 uncultured Rhodospirillales bacterium
CCTTGACCCGTCCGCCAGCAGCGATCACCGCCTGGATGAAGTCCGGATCAGACATCGCGCTGTTAACCGCAGCGGAAAAAGCCTTGATCAGAGCAAGACGCGCATTGTCGCCGCCAACAAACTGGTTGTTTGGCTCAGTCCCCTCGCCCTGGTAGAATTTGCTGAACACTGACTTCCCGTCTGTCCCAACAATTTTGACGTTGAACGACATATTGGCCACCGCATCAGCAGAAAAGAAGCCGACTTTATAATCGTTGTAAAATCGGACCAGCTCGATCTGGATCGCCGCCCCGCCCTGCCCGATCTGAAAACCACGCGCCGTCAACTCTTGGGTGAAAGCTTTGGTCAAGCTCTCTGGGGGCGACACTGCTGGAACGATCGCGGCCATCTCCATGCCGTATCCGTTCTTCTTCGTCCCGACGCGGTCGCGATAAGTGGTTCTTCCGTCGGTCGTGTTGACGGAAACTGTGGAGCTGGACGCGCCAGACACCGGCGCTGCTTTGGCAACAGGCTCATAGGGGATGTCGATGGTTGCCGTGACAAGTGCACAACCATTGCACAGCAGCAACGCTGCCAAAAAAGCAAAGCGTTTCATGCAATTACTCCCTATTTATCTAATAGTGTTCGCGAGAAAAAATTGCAACTTAAGCAAAATTTTTTCAGAGCAGAACATAAGTGCGCTTGCGAAACCGCGCAAATCACAAAAAGTGTGATTCTTGTTGAAAGCAGTCCGCCAGTCGCCGCAAACCGGGCTTGGCGGTGGACGGCGTCGCCGTTTCCGCCCTACGCGGCGATATTCCGCCGTGCCGCAACCCGAAATGCCGCGCCCTGCAATGCAAACGCCGCCAGCTTCGCCGCGATCAATCCCACCGAGGCGAACCACGCCCAGACCACGAAATCGCCGCGCCAGGCGATGAAAGCATTTGCCGCCGCCAAAGCGAGCGTGAATCCCGCCCAGACATAGCCCGACATCACCACCATCCGCTGCGGAATGCGCGCGGGCTTTGTCCGGCAGGTATCGCCCAAACCAGCCGCGCCGCAGCATCACCACGGCGATGGCGCTGTGGCCCCCGGCACGGCCTTCGATCCGTCGCACATCGCCAATGCGTTCTGGGATCTGGCACAGGACGCGCTAGGCGCGTTCCGCCCTGAGATCGTCTTCAAGGGCGCATAATGATAACCGCGACTGCTCCCCAATCGGTCGGCGATCCTTCCCCATCGACAAATCAATCAGATAGTGTCCAAGCACCGCCCCCGAACACGAGCACCCACCATGGCCAAATACACCGTCGAACCCTCCGCCCCGCAAATCAGCGCAGAGGTGATCGCCCTGCTCGAACAGACTGAGACCGCCACCATCGGACATTGGCGGCATTGGGGCTTCGTGGATCGCCGCATTCAGCCGCTGTTGCGCGGCAAGCGAGTGGCCGGGACGGCGGTCACGGTGCAGATCCCCGGCCCGGATTCCACCCTCCTCCACCACGCACTCGGCCTGCTGCGCCCCGGCGACGTGCTGGTGGTGGATCGCCTCGGCGATGACCGCCACGCCTGCTGGGGCGGCGGCGTCACGGTGGCGGCCAAGGCGGCCGGTGCGGTGGCCGGGCTGGTGGACGGCCCCTGCACCGATCTCGAAGAAGTCGAAGCCTCCGATTTCCCGCTCTGGTGTCGCGGCATCGCGCCGATCACCACGCGCGGCTACGATCTCGGCGGGCGAATGAACGTGCCGGTGTCCATCGGTGGTGCCGTGGTGATGCCAGGTGACGCCGTGATGCTCGACGAATCCGGCGTGCTTATCCTGCCGCCCGGCGAGGCCGAAGCCGAAGCCCGTGCGGCCATCGCGCGTCAGGAACGCGGCCTGTCCGTCCAGGCTCGAATCGCCGCCGGTGAGAAACTCGGCGATATAAGCGGAGCCACCGCCAAAATCCTGGCCGGGCTATAGAGCACGGTCCGACCGATCGGAATCGATCGGCCGGACGGTCGTGCTCTAGAAACATAAGATTCTAGAGCAACTTAGCCTTGATCACAATGAACCTCTTCGGTTCAATGTGATCGGGCGTTGCTCTAAGACGCCCGGCTCAATTCCCGCCCAGATACCCCATCGCCGCCTGCACGCCGCCCTCGCGATGCGGCACGCCCGCCGCCCGCAGACCCATCTCGACGCCGCCAATCACGCCAACCAATTGCAGCGGCGAGAGATTGCCCATATGCGCGATGCGGAACACCTTGCCCGCCAGCGGCCCCAGCCCATTGCCCAGGCTGAGGTCGAATTTCTCCAGAATCACCTTCCGCAGCGCATCGGCCGAATGCCCCTCGGGCACGCGCACCGTCGTCACCACGCCGGACGCCGCACGCGGATCAGCGCATTGCGTCTCACACCCCCAAGCTGCCACCGCGCGGCGCGTCGCTTCGGCGAAACGCTGATGCCGGGCGAACACGTTCTCCAGCCCCTCGGCGAACAGCATGTCGAGCCCGGTATCCAGCGCGTAGAGCAAATTCGTGGCCGGCGTGGAGGGGAAATAGCCCTCCTTGTTGATCGCAATCATCGGCTGCCAATGCCAATAGGCACGCGGCAATGTGGCTGTCTTGCTCGCCTCCAACGCCTTGGCCGAGACCGCGTTGAAGCCCAAGCCCGGCGGCATCATCATGCCCTTCTGCGAGCCCGCGATCGTCACATCCACGCCCCAAGCATCATGCTGATAATCCAGCGCCCCGATGCCCGAGACCGTGTCCACCATCAGCAACGCCGGATGCTTGGCGCCATCGAGTGCGGCGCGGACATCGGCGATATGCGTCATGCAGCCGGTCGAGGTCTCGTTGTGCACCACCGCGACCGCCTTGATGCGATGCGCCTTGTCCGCCTCAAGTGCTGCCGAGATTGCGTCGATATCCGCGCCATGCCGCCAATCGGTCTCGATGATCTCAACATTCAGCTGCAGCTTCTTCGCCATATCGATCCACAGTGCGGCGAACTGGCCGGTGCGGCAGAGCAGCACGGTATCACCCGGCGAGAGCGTGTTCACCAACCCCGCCTCCCACGAACCGGTGCCGGAGCCTGGGAAGACCAGCACATGCGAATTGGTCTGGAACAGCTTCTGCAGCTTGGTGAAAATCTGCAGCATCATCACGCCGAAATCCGGCCCGCGATGGTCCATCGGCGCATTGTCGAGCGCACGCAGCACACGGTCCGGCACATTGGTCGGGCCTGGGATATGCAGGAAATGACGGCCCGTCTCAGGGCGTGTGGTGAAATAGGCCATGTCGGTCTCCTCAAGTCGCGGTCTTGGCGCGCGCGCTACATCAATGCCAAATGCAGGACGACCGGCAGATTGACAAGCGCATCACGACGCATGCCGGAACATCGCCGAGGACCAGCATGACCATCCAGACCAGCATCGCCCAATCCGCCCTCGCCCAGCGCCTGCGCCGGGAGATCCGAGGTCAGGTGCTGTTCAACCAAGCCGACCGCGGCCGCTACGCCACCGACGCCTCAATCTATCAGGCGATGCCGGTGGGCGTGATCGTCCCCGAACGGATCGAGGATGTCGCCACCGCGCTGCAGATCGCCCGCGAGGCCGGCATTGCCGTCCTGGCGCGCGGCGGCGGCACCAGCCAATGCGGGCAGACCGTCAACACCGCGCTTGTCATCGACTGCACCAAACATCTCCGCCGCCTCATTTCAGTGGACGTCGAGAATCGCCGCGCCGTCGTCGAGCCCGGCATCGTGCTCGGCCATCTCAACAACGCCCTGAAAAAACACGGGCTGTTCTTCCCCGTTGATCCTTCCACCCATGCGCGCTGCACCATCGGCGGCATGGCGGCGAACAATTCCTGCGGCTCCAAATCCATCCGCTACGGACTGATGGCCGACAATGTGATCTCCATTGACGCCATCCTGCCCAACGGAGAGCGACATATCTTCGGGCCGGACATGGCCGAACCCTCCGCCCTGGTGGCGCTGCTGCGCAATCTCGGCACGCGTGAGGCCGCCGAGATCGCCGCACGCTTCCCCAAAGTCCTGCGCCGCGTCGGCGGCTACAATCTGGACTGCCTGGAAAGCGGCAACCTCGCTCGCATCCTCGTCGGCTCCGAAGGCACGCTCGCCTTCTCGGCTGGCGTCGAGCTGATGCTGCACCCGATCAAGCCGCGCAAAATGCTCGGCATCTGCCAATTCCCGACATTCCGGGCGGCGATGGAAGCCTCCCAACACCTCGTCAAGCTCGACCCGGAAGCCGTCGAGCTCGTCGACCGCACCATGATCGATCTGGGCCGCGCCATCCCGATCTTCCGCGCCACAATCGACAAAATGGTCGTGGGCGAGCCGGATTCGCTCCTCATCGTCGAATTCCACGGCCATGAGGACGCGCCACTTCTGGCCAAACTCGCCGAACTCGACGAAGCGATGGCCGATCTCGGCTATCCCGGTGCTGTGGTGCGCGCCACCGATCCCGGCTTCCAGGCCCAGATCGCCGAGGTC
>CAITEF010000616.1 GCA_903891315.1 uncultured Rhodospirillales bacterium
CCAATGCCGCCACCGGCAGCCCTACGCCCGCCAACAGCACGGCGCGACGCGCCCAGCTTGCCTTATTCAACGACGATGGCGGCATCGTTCACTCCTGCGTCAATCGTGCGCCCCAGCATCGCCTCGGCATCCTGCAAGGTGAACAGCGGCCCGATCCGAATACGATACGCCTTATCGCGCGGCGCGGTGTAGCTGGTTGTCAGCTTGGCACCCAGATACGCAAGGCGATTGACCAATATGGACGCGTAATCGATCCGGCTGAAATACCCGACATCGACATAGAGCAGCCCCGGATGCGGCGGCACTTCCCAATATTCATCCTTCAGCACCACCGAGGTGAGCGCATTGCCCGACGTGCCGGACGAAACCGGTGTCGGCCCGTTGGCCGCCACCTTGCCGCGCGACGATTGCGCCACACCGCTCGGCGGGGCCAGGCTCTCGCTGCTCACCTTGCCGACCGGAGCCGCCTCAATCTCAATCTTCGGCGCTGAGTCCTCATAGCCCGCAGCCAATTGGCGGGTCAGAGTGTCGTCCATCTGCACCCGCACTCTTGTGGCGTCATGCGTCATCTGCAGATTTTCGGCGGCGTGGCGTGACAGGCCGATCAACCGCGCCGGGTTCTCAGGGCCGCGATCA
The DNA here is from genome assembly GCA_903891315.1 of uncultured Rhodospirillales bacterium. Classification (GTDB taxonomy): domain Bacteria; phylum Pseudomonadota; class Alphaproteobacteria; order Acetobacterales; family Acetobacteraceae; genus CAIQQQ01. The sequence goes on from CAITEF010000616.1 coordinate 637, forward strand.
TTCAGTCGCACCAAAATCTGACGCCCGTTCTCCAAATTGGTCACCCGCAAAATCGCAGGCAATTGCAGAGTGGGATGCGAGGCGGTCAGTGCGTTGGCGTCGATTTGCTCGCCATTGGCGGTCAGCCCCGATTTGCTCGGGTTGATCGTGGCGAGGCCCGTGATGTCCACGCCGTATTCCGCGCGCGGATAACGCCACAAACGACCGATCTGATACGGCTCGCCCACCACGTAATGCGGCGACGGACTCGCAGCCTGCCGCTTGAACATCGCGCAGCCCGCCAGCGCCACCAGCAATGCCAGACCAGCAAACCGCGCGGATTTCCTGATCATGCGCAGATCGCATCGCCCAACAGGCCGACACTGAGGCAGTATTTGTCCGGCGGATTATAGGCGCGGATCGCCTTATAGCTCGGCCAGAACGCGAAATACGCCTCATCCGCCGGACCGCCCGGCAGCACCACCGACACGACCGTCGACTCCGGCAATCCATCGACAATCACGCCCTGCTTGCGCCAATCCGCCACCGAGCGGCGCTTGGAATGTCCGGCCTGATTGACGTCGAACTGGGCCGGCAAATCGGCAGCCCTACCCCACGGAACATCAAGCTTCCAGCCCTCGCCCTTGAGGCAATTGGCAGTGGAGGCAAACACATCCGGCATGTCGTTCCAGATGTCGCGACGGCCATTGCCGCTGTAATCCACGGCGTATTTGATGAAAACGTCGGGCATGAACTGCGTCTGCCCCATCGCCCCGGCCCAGGAGCCGACCATTTTCTCAGGCGCGATGTCGCCGTGGTCGATGATCCGCAGCGCGTCCATCAATTGCGGACGAAAATAGGCACGGCGGCGGCCTTCGAAGCAGAGGGTGACAAGGCAGTCGATCACCTTGAAGCCGCCCATCTGGGCACCGTAATCCGATTCCAGCGCCCAGATGCCCATGATCACACCGGGGGCGACACCATAGCGCTCGGTCATTTTGGCGATCAGGTCGCGGTATTTCGCGTAAAGCGGGCGGCCATGTGCGATCCGGTCAGCGCTGACAAGGCGGGATTTGTATTGCTGCCAAGTGAGCTTGGATTCGGGCTGGTTGCGATCCAGCTCGATCACCCGCTTGTTGACATGCAGGCCGGTCAGGGCCCGGTCAATCGTTGCCTGCGAAATCCCGGCCTTGCGGGCATCGGCGCGCAGCGAGGCGAGATAGGTGTCGAAATCCGCAGCGGGCGATTGCGCAAGCGCATGCCGTGCGGCGATCACGGCGGGGGCGGCGGCGAGGAGTGTGCGGCGATTGATCATGTCGCAGATGTGCCACATCGGGCCGGGATGCCGCAATGCAGCGATGAGGCGGAACGTCGAACAGACTGATTTTGGGTTGGACCATCAGCAAGCCGCTTGCGAAGGCGAACCGGGTTACGTCACCAGCGCCCGCGCTGCGTCGTAACACGCCAAATCGAGATACATCTCCGCCTTGGCCGAATCATCCCGCCCCGTCGCCTTGCCGCGCAGAGAGAGCATGTTGCGGAAACCTTCCAAGTTGATCGCAGCATAGGGCGCGAAGCCGCGCTGCTTGTCGGTGACGATGTCGTAGCAGATGGCGGCGATGTCGCGCGGGGTGCCGAGGCGGCTGACGACGAGGTCAATCGCGGCTTCTCGGTTGGCCAGCGTCCAGGCGAGGCCCTCCAGATAGGCAGCGATGTAGCGCGTGAGCACGTCGCGGTTCGCTTCCACCCAATCCCTGCGTGCCCAGCCACAATAGGATTGGTAGGGGCCGAGTATGTCGATCGGATCGGCCAAACGCTTGAGCCCCGCGCGGTCGGCGAGGATGGCGAAGGGGAGGTTCAGCATCGCGGCGGCATTTGCTTTGTCGGCCTGCATGCCTTCGAGGCGAAAGCGGGTGGAGCCGACGGATTTCAGCGTGTAATCGCCCTTGCCCAAACCCGCGCGCGCGAGGATCTCAATCAGCATCAGGGCGAAGGCGGTGTCCGGCGCATCGACGAGGAGGTCGCGCCCGCGCAAATCTTCAACGCGCTCGATTTCGGGCTGGACGAAGAGCGTGTTGAACCCGTGATCGAGCCCAACAAACGCCACCACATCGGCCTGGCCGCGATGGACGAGGTCGATGGCATTGTCGACAGCGCCGTGGGCGAGATCATAGCTGCCGTCGGCGATCCCCTGGCGCATCTCACCCGAGCCGGAGGTGAAGGTGAGATCGACCGACAGCCCGTGATTGGCGAAAAACCCGCATTCCTGGCCCGCGAAATTCGGCAGATCCTGCACGCCGGGGAAAACGATGGTGCGGAGATGGTCGGCCTGTCGCGTCATGATGTCCCCCGTGGCAAACTGTCTGCAATCTGCCTGTCTTGAGGAGTCTGCACCATGGCCCGCCCTGAATTTCTGCCCACCACGCCTGAGGAATTCCTCGACCCGCGCCACACGGCACTCATCATGTGGGACATGCAGAACGGGCTGGCGGGCAAGGCGAAGAATGTTGAGGCGATCAAGGTGGCGGCAAACCTGCTGATCACAGCGGCCGACAAGGCAGGCGTGCCGGTGCTGTGGAGCCGCCATGTGCTGCCGTCGCTCGATCTGATCTCGGGGCCGTTCAAGCTGTTCCTGATGCAGAAGCAGAAGGTGACACGCTCGGAGGACCTCGCCCCCGCAATGCGGGAGGGGATGGAGGAGACGCAGTTTCTCGATGGTCTGTCCCCTGCCCCGCATCATCTGGTGTTCGAGAAAAGCCAACCCTCGTTGTTCATCGACACGCCTGCGGATCTGCGGCTGAAGACGCTGGGGGTGCGGACGCTGGTGCTCGCGGGGGTGGCAACCGATATCGGGGTGGAGTTCACCGCGCGACACGCCGCGTCGCTGGGGTATTTCAGCACGATTGCCGAGGATGCGACCGGGTCTTACTCCGAGGCGGCGCAGGCGGGAAGTATTGCGTTTTTTAAGCGGTGGATTACGCCGGTGATGCAGAGCGCGGAGATTGTGAAGTATTGGGGATAATATTTACCGTCGTTGCAAGCGAAGCGCCGCAATCCACCGCGCAATTGGCTGCGTC
>CAITEF010000617.1 GCA_903891315.1 uncultured Rhodospirillales bacterium
CGTAACGACGTCAAGCGTTCTGGCATCGGGGTTTCCGGCATTGGTCGCCGGGGATCTTTCGTCTGGTCGCTGGTTCGTTCGACCGTTTCGCAACTCCCGTCCGCCGCCTTAACAGGCGGACGATGTATCATAGGGGCCTCGTGCGATGACTCCAAAAGTCGCGCGCTTCCTCGCTGACCACCAGCCGGCAACGCCGTGTCTGGTGTTCGACGTGGATCGAGTGGAAGAGAATTTCCGCGCTTTGCGGGAGGCGCTTCCGCTTGCGCATATCTACTACGCCGTGAAGGCCAATCCGGCCGCCCCGATTCTGGGCCGCTTGGTGGCGCTTGGCTCCAGCTTTGACGCCGCGAGCGCCGAAGAGATCGACATGTGCCTGCAAGCCGGGGCGGCACCGCACCGGATCAGTTACGGCAACACGATCAAAAAGGTCTCGGCAATTCAGCGCGCCCATGCGGCGGGCGTGGATCTGTTTGCCTTCGATTCAGACGAGGAGCTGGAAAAGCTCGCCGTCCACGCGCCGGGCAGCCGGGTCTATTGCCGCATCCTGGTCGAGAACACCGGGGCCGACTGGCCGCTGAGTCGCAAATTCGGCACCACGCTGGAACATGCACGAATCCTGATGTTGCGCGCCGCCACGTTGGGGCTCGACCCGTATGGCCTGTCGTTCCATGTCGGCAGCCAGCAGACCGACACCACCAGCTACGAGGCCGCGATTGGCCGGGTGGCGATGCTGTTCACCGACCTGAAGAACGCCGGTCTCGAACTGCGCATGTGCAATCTCGGCGGCGGGTTCCCAACCCGCTACCGCGACGACGTGCCGGGCATCGACCGCTTCGGCATGGCCATCATGGGTGCGATGACCAAGCATTTCGGCAATGCGCTTCCCGAGATGCTGGTCGAGCCGGGCCGCTTCTTGGTCGCCGATGCCGGGGCGATCAGCTCCGAAGTTGTGCTTGTCTCGCGTCGTGGCGAAGACCCGGTACGCTGGGTGTATCTCGACATCGGCCGCTTCGGCGGTCTGGCCGAGACCGAGGGTGAATCGATCAAGTATCGCATCACCACGGATCACGACGGGTCGGAGCACGGTCCAGTGGCGATTGCCGGGCCGACCTGTGACGGGGCGGACATCCTGTATGAGAAGAGCAACTACCGCCTGCCACTCGCCCTGCGCAGTGGTGAACGCGTGGCTCTGCTTTCGACGGGTGCATACACGACGACCTATGCGAGCCAGCGCTTCAACGGGTTTGCCCCGTTGGCGGAGCATTACGTCTGACACGCTGACAGGTCTTCCCGCCCAAATCACACGCCCGGAACCCGGCTGTCACGCCAGGTTCCGGGCGTTTTTGCATGATCGGTCTTCGGCAATGCGATTTATGGTTCGTTGAACTATAGATCATGGTATGATAGATGGAACATGCGGGTTCTTGTGAACACGTGGGTTGTCCGGTTTCAACGACGAGAAGGCATCTCTGATCTGGCTTTGCTGGAGGCAGTGGAACGGATCGAGAAAGGGTTGATCGATGCTGACCTGGGCGGTGGTCTGCTTAAAGTTCGCGTGGCACGCCCAGGACGTGGGCGATCAGCCGGGTACCGCATGCTGCTTGCGTACAGGGCAGGTTGGCGGGTGGTCTTCATTTTTGGGTTCGCGAAGAGTGATACCGACAATCTCCGAACCAATGTCTTGGATGGTCTGAGAGCGGTGTCGTTGGGGATTCTTGCTGCATCAGACGACGAAATCGAAAACGCACTGATTGACGGTGATTTGCGGGAACTGGAATATGGCGAAGAAAACTGATCCGAATCCAAGTGCGATCGAAGCCATCAATGAGATGGCTGATGACCTGCTCCATCTCGGCATTATCACCGAAGAACGCCATCGCCAGATCACTATCCGCGACCTACCGCCCGACGCGGGCAAAATCGCGCCGATCAGCGGCGACGAAATCCGCCACCTTCGCCAAACCGCCGAGATCAGCCAATCCACATTCGCCCGCTATCTCAACGTCAGCACGGGCTACATCTCGCAGCTTGAGCGGGGCACCAAGACGCCGAGCGGTCCCGCTTTGGTGCTCTTGGACGTCGTGCGTCGCAAGGGCATCGACATCCTCCGCCCCTGATCACCCCGCCTACTTGAACAGCGGCGTCGCCAGATCCGTCCGCGTCCGGTCGATATCGGTGTAAGGCCCGCCCTGATAGGTCTCGGTGGCCAGATCCGGTGTCACCACGCCGGAAAGCTGTCCGGCATAGGAATCCGCGCTGTCCACCGGCGCCCAGCCGATGCGGCCGCGATCATCCTGACCCCAGAAGCTGCGCTGATTGTCGGACGCACCCCAGACGATGCAGCTCTCCGTGCGCTCGGCCAATGTGGCGCGCTCGCAGAAGCGGCAGAGATCGGCAAAGGAGAGATAGGTGGAGAGCATGCGCTCATTGACCGGCTCGGGCAGCGAGGAGCCGATGCGGATGTTCACATTCTCCACGGCGTGCTTGTACCAATACAGCCGCCCCATCATCTCGCCATAGACCTTGGACAGGCCATAATAGCCGTCTGGCAGCAGTTGGCAGTCGGCATCGATCTTGGTCGCGCGTTCGTGGAAGCCGACCGCATGGTTGGAGCTTGCGAAGATCACCCGCGCCTTCTCGCGCCTGGCTGCCTCATAGATGTGATACAAGCCCGCGATATTGGGCATCAAAATCTCGGAGAATGGCCGCTCCACCGAGACGCCGCCGAAATGCAGGATGGTGCCGCATCCCTCGGCGAGGCGGAGGATTGCCACGCCATCGGCCAGATCGGCGCGCTCGAAGCGGCAGCCCGGCGGCACCTTGTCGGGGAATGCCGCGATATCCGTCAGCACCAGCTTCCAGCCGAGACCCGCCAGATGACGCGTCAATTGACGTCCCAACGCACCGGAAGCCCCGGTCAGTAGGACCGGACGGGCAGGAATTTGGCTCATTGTGAGGTCTCCTCAGGCTTGTGTTATCGGTAGCATTGATTTGCCCACACACTTGCGCGGATCGCCGCGGTTGGGAAGAGTGTGCGCATGAACAATTTCACCGATCTCGCCGAGTCGCTTGCCGCCGGCACCATCACCTCTGCCTCTCTGGTCGAGCGCTGCCTGGCTCAGATATCTGACCCGCAGGGCGAGGGTTCGGCGAGCTTCACCAAGGTCTATGCGGAATCGGCGCGGGCCTCGGCGGCGGCGAATGACAAGCTGCGTCTCGCCGGGCGAGCACCTTCGCCCTATGCCGGCATTCCGATCAGCGTGAAGGATTTGTTCGACATCGCAGGCGAGCCGACGCCAGCGGGCTCCGTTGTGCTGGCCGACGCTGAGCCCGCGAAGGTGACGGCACCCGCCATCGCGCGCCTGTTGGCGGCCGGGTTGATCCCGATTGGGCGCAGCAACATGGTCGAATTCGCCTTCTCCGGCCTCGGCCTCAACCCGCATTACGGCACGCCGCGCAGCCCGTGGGACCGTGAGACCGGGCGCATCCCGGGTGGCTCCACCTCAGGGGGGGCGGTCTCGGTGTCCGACGGAATGGCGATTGCCGCCATCGGTACAGACACTGGCGGCTCGTGCCGGATTCCGGCGGCGATGTGTGGCATTGTCGGCTACAAGCCCACCGCGCGGCGCATCCCGACCATCGGTGCCTTCCCGCTCTCCACCACGCTCGATTCGATCGGCCCGCTCGCCGATTCGGTGGCGTGCTGCGCGATCCTGGATGCGATCATGGCGGGCGAGACGCCCGCGGCACCTGCGCCGATGAGTCTCACCGGGCTGCGCGTGGCATTGCCCGCCAATTTCGTGTTGGAGCAGATGGAGAACGAGGTCGCCCAGGCCTATGCCAACGCGCTCGCAGCCCTTGAGGCGGCAGGAGCGAAGCTGGTGGAGACCGCGTTTCCGGCACTGGACGAGATTGCACCGGTGCAGGCCAAAGGCGGGCTCAACGTGCCGGAAGCCTGGGCCACCCATCGTGCTCTGCTCGCCATCGAGGGCAATGCCGAGCGTTACGACCAGCGTGTGCGCGCGCGCATCGAGCGCGGCGGGAGCATTCCGGCGGCCGATTATATCGACGCGATCCGGGCGCGAGCACGGGTGATCGCGGCGATGGATTTGCAGACGCGGGATTACGACGTGCTCGCAATGCCGACCTGCCCGCGTGTTCCGCCCGCCATTGCGGCACTCGAAGCGGATGACGATGCCTACGGCACCACCAATCTGCTGATGCTGCGCAACACGGCGGCGGCGAATTTCCTCGACCGTTGTGCCATCTCGATCCCCTGCCACGTTCCGGGCGAGGCACCGGTCGGGCTGATGTTGATGGGCGAGACGATGGGTGATGCAAGGCTGTTCCGCATCGCGGCAGCCGTCGAGGCAGCGCTGGCCGAATAGAAAAAGGGCGGCACCCATTCGGCTGCCGCCCTCTTTTATCATCAAACGAAGCGGATCAACGCGGCGGCGTCTGGCCGTCCGGGCCCATCATGCCATGGCCCATCATGCCGGGACCCATGCCATGCGGGCCTTCCATGCCGTCATGATGCCCGTGTTCCATATGGGGCAGTTCGATGCGGGTCAGTTTGTCCGCACTCGGCCCGATCTCCAGCACGCCCAGTGCCTTGCCCAGCGGCGAGGTCACCCCGAAGCCGCGTGCGACAATGGTCTGGCCCGGCTTGAGCAGGTCCTTCAGCTTCTCGGCGGCGCGCGGCGGCATGCGAAGCGAGGTGCCGTCTTCCAGCAGCGCGCCGTTCATGTCGCCACGCGGCGTGTGCAGCACCAGCTTGACCTTGCCCAAGACCTCCGTCTTCGGGCCTTCCATCATGTGATGGCCCATCGGAGACCCGCCACCTCCAACCACCGCACCGCTGGCCACATTGGTCAGCGTAACGGCTGCCACCATCGGCACCGCACGGGCACGCAGGCCGCGGATCGAGACTTCGTCACCCGGCTTGATGCTGAACACCAGCGCGCTGGACAGATGCGGCGACACCTGTACTTCGGTGCCATCGGCCAGGATCAGACCATCAACCTCGCCATGCGGCGAGAGCGTGTATTGCGCGACTTTGCCCTTGAACTCCGGCAGTTGCGCCGGATCGAACTCGCCCGAGGTGAGCCCACCCATCGGCGAATGCATCTGCGCCATCGCCATCGGTGCCAGGGCGCTGAGCCCGAGACCGCCGATCACGGCAGCGACCATCAGTCTCTTTGTGTGCGACTTCATGCTGTCCTCCAAAACGACACAGGGAACATGTCCCTGATCCCTGTCACTGCATCCGCCGTGCCAGCATTTAATCATTGATTTTGCTATATTATTTTGTCAGATCGCGTGCCGAATCGTCCGGATCCAAGACATCGCCTGTCCGGACTCCGGACAGGTCGAGCCCGTAGAGCCGCAACTTCTCGTGCAGTCGTTGACGGTGAATGCCGAGCCTGCGCGCTGCCTCGGAGCGGTTGCCCGCGGACTCGGCGAGTGCGCGCCGGATCATCTCCTGTTCCAGCCGCGCCACGGCACTGGGAAGATCGCCACTTTCCGGCCCCGAAGCTGTGTTCGGTCGGCGGTGCAGGAAATCCAGTTCATCGACGCCCACGATTTTGCCTTGGCCGAGCGCGCAGACCCGCTCCATCGCGTTGCGCAATTCGCGCACATTGCCCGGCCAGTCATGCGCCAGCAGCCTTGCGGCGGCCTCGGCCGAAAGACGGCGTGGTGGGGAGGAGAACTGGGCGAGGAAATACTCGGCGAGTTCGACAATGTCCGACAGCCGCTCGCGCAACGGCGGCAGCGAGATCGGCACCACGCCGAGCCGGTAGAACAAATCCTCGCGGAACTTCCCCGCCCGCGCCGCCTCGGCGAGGTCGCGATGGGTGGCAGAGACGATGCGCACATCCACCGGCATTGGCTTGCCGCCCAGCGGGGTGACGACGCGATCCTCCAGCACGCGCAGCAACTTGGCCTGCAATGCCGGGGCCATGTCGCCGATCTCGTCGAGAAACAGCGTGCCGCCCTGTGCCGCGCGGAACGAGCCGAGTGCGTCGGACACCGCACCGGTGAACGCGCCGCGCACGTGGCCGAACAACTGGGATTCCAACAGATCGGCCGGAATCGCCGCACAATTCAGTGCCACGAACGGTTTGGATCGTCGTCTGCCGTGCTGATGCAGTGCTCGGGCGACGACTTCTTTGCCCGTCCCGGTCTCGCCGGTGATCAGCACCGAGGCGTCACTGTCCGCCAGCCTGCCGATGGATTTCTGCACCGCGCGCATGGACGCCGAGTTGCCGACCAGCGTGGTCTTGTCGCCCTTCGGCGCTGCGGCCTCCGACTCTGCTTTCTCTGGCAGCATCCCTGCGATCAGGGCGGCGAGATCGGCGCGGCCGATCGGCTTGGCGAGGTGATCGACAGCCCCTAGCCGCATCGCCTCGATGGTGTTCTCCGCATTCGGCACCGCCGTCAGGATCGCCACCGGTGGCGGATTTGGCAGCGTGCGCAACCGCTCCAGCACGCGCATCCCGTCCATCCCCGGCATCCGCAGATCGAGCAGCACGGCATCGATTCCGCCCTGCCCGACCCGCGCCAATCCGGCTGCCCCGTCCGCCGCCGCGACCGGAATGTGGCCGAGATCGGCAATCGCCTCGGCCAGCGTGTCGCGAAGATCGGCATCGTCATCGATGATAAGGATCGTGCTCATGCGGCGGGCTGCGGGAGGCGGAGCACAAACAAGGCCCCTGGTGTGGCGCGGACAAGTTCGAGCGTGCCGTCATGCGCCTCGACAAGCTCACGGGCAATCGCGAGCCCAAGCCCGGTGCCATCCGCACGGCCGGTGACGAAGGGCTCGAACAAACTGGTCTGCAGCTCCGGCGCAATGCCCGGCCCGTCATCCTCAACCTCAAAGCACAACGCGTCCTCTGACATCGTTGCCCGCAGCCAGACATGCCCATCCGGCCCGATGTGGCGCAGCGCGTTGTGCAGCAGATTGCCGAGCGCGCGACGGATTGTCTCGGGATCGAAAACCGCAGCACCCGGCACCAGATCCATGTGCAACCGCGGATCGTTGAAATCCTCGGCGCACAAGGTGGTGAATGCTGCAAGATCAGTGGTCACCTTCACCGGGATGCGGCGATGCGTCATGTCAAGCAACTCACCGGATAGCCGGTCTAGCCGGTTGATTTGGGTCAGGATCGCGGCCAAGGCCGACTGGCCGCGTTGCGCCGCGCGTTCGCTATCCAGGGCTGCATCCACGGCGAGCGCCCCCTCGGCACGCAGACGCATGGTGGCGAGCGGATTGCGAATTTCGTGCGCCACTCCGGCGGCGACCCGACCGAGTGACGCCAAGCGTTCCGCCCCCGCCGCGCGTGCCATCGCTGCCTGCGCCTCGGCCCGTGCGGCTTTCAGGCGCTCACCAGCCAGATTGAGGGCGGCGGCGATGCGGTCGAGTTCGACCTCGCCGGTTTTTTCCAGATGCGGCAGACCGTCGGTCTGATGTTGCGCCAGCGCCTGCTCCAACCGCCGTGCCCGGCGCGACCAAGCGGCGAGCATCCAAGTCAGGCCGCCGGCCAATCCCATCATCAGCGCCAGCAGCAGCCCCAACCCGGTCTGCAACCGCCCATAGACCGGGGCCACCTCGACATCGGTTGAAACCCAGGCGGCCAAGTCCGGAATTGGCCCGTTGAGGCGGCAGGCATAGACCAGCTTGGTGCGGCTGCCCACGGTGTCGCGATCCAGGATCGAGCGCTGTCCGCCAAGCGCCTGCGCCGCCGCACGGCTCGCATTGGTCTCGGGCTGAACCGAGGCAGGATCGCGCAAGACGCCGCCGGTCAGGCCTGGAGAGGGAGCCAATGCGAGATTGACCAAGGCTGCGAGGTCTTGCTGTGTCGCCGGATCATCCGCAGCGGGCGGCGGCCCAGCCCATCCGGTGATGTAGTAGCCATAGCCATCGCCGATGCGGTCACACGCGCTGACCAGTTCATTCTCGGCGCGTGCGAGATAGGCGTCGCTGGACTGGCGGTAGAACTGCACCAGCATCCAACCCACAGCCAGTGACGCTGCCAAAGACAGCAGCCAGACGCCAAGGAGATGGGCGCGCAAAGACGTCATGATGTGGTGATAGCTGAACCAGCCGAGGTCGATCCAGCGCCAAGCGTTGAAAACCGCGGAGGCTGTCAAAAAACAGAAACAATTCGAATTAAACCCGGCGGTTGGCAAGCGCTGCGCCGCAGTCTAGTAATCCTTCCGCGGGCTGAGCGTTATCAGGGGATGACGCGCTCGCACCTTGAACGAGCAAGAACGTGATTCGTACGTTGCGGGGTGCATCCACGCGCCCAGTCCGATGGAAGGCTTGACCACGATGGCGCCAGTGTCGGAGCAGCCGGGTCGTGCATCGTTGGGTGTGAGCGGAAAAGTCGGTGCCGATCTGCGGCTGGCGCGCGAGCGGCTGGGCTGGGATTTGGCGTCGCTGTCGGCGCGTCTGCGTATTCGTCTGCCCTATCTCGAAGCCATTGAGGACGGTCGGCTCGACGATTTGCCCGGCAATGCGTATGCGGTGGGCTTCCTGCGCACCTATGCGGGTGCGGTCGGTCTCGATCCTGATGAGATTTCCCGCCGGTTCCGCGCCGAAGTGGCCGATGTGAATCGCAGGACAGAGCTGGTGTTTCCAGCCCCCGTGCCAGAGCGCGGCGTGCCTGCGCTGGCGGTGGTGCTGGTCGGTCTGGTGATCGTCGTGGGGGCCTACGCTGCTTGGTATAAGCTGAGCAGTTCGCGCCCGTCCCAACAGGAGCCGGTCGCCGCTTTGCCGCAGCGCCTTCAGCCGCTTGCCACGCCGACACCGCAGCCTTTGCAGCCGCCATTCTCCCCGGCTTCGGCTCCAGCCCCTGCGCCGCTGGCAGTCCAGCCCGCGCCGGCGCCTGTTGCAGTCGCAGCCCAGCCTGCCCCGCCCGCAGCATCGGCCCCGAATGTGGTGATTCCGGTTCCGGTTCCTGTGCCGGTGAGCATCCCCGGCGTCACCCCGCCACCGCCTGCCGCCGCGCCGCCGAATGCTACGACCGCGACTGCTGCGGCCAGCAATCCGCTCGGCACGCTCAACCCCGATGGCGGTCGCCTGCTGGTGCGCGCCAAGGAAGACGCCTGGGTTCAGCTCAAGGACAAATCCACCGGCAACGTGGTCGCCGAGCATGTACTCAAGGCGGGCGAGACGATGCCGGTCCCCAATCGCTCGGGCTTGTTGCTTGCAGTCGGCAACGCGGGTGGCACCGAACTCTTGCTTGACGGCCAGCCAACGCCATCTCTAGGCACGCAGGGCATGGTGCGTCGCAATCTGCCGATGGAAGTCGACCAGGTGCGTGACGGCAAGCTTGCAGCAAATTACGTCGCCCCCGCAGCGCCCGCCGCTGCGCCTGGCACACAACCCCGCCCCGCAACGGCGAATTAGCGTCGCGTCGTTCGGTTTGGTATCAACGGCAAGCCTTAGCAGGAGCCGCTTCCATGAGCGCCTATCGCCCGTATCAGCATATTGAGCGTCGCAAATCCCGCCAGATCCATGTCGGCAACGTCCCGGTGGGCGGCGATGCGCCGATCAGCGTCCAGACGATGACCAACACGCTGACCCACGACATCGAAGGCACGGTGGCGCAAATCCTGCGCGCCGAGGAAGCCGGGGTCGACATCGTCCGCGTCTCCTGCCCGGATGAGGAGAGCACGGCGGCCCTCAAGCACATTGTCAAGCGCGTCAATGTGCCGATCGTCGCCGACATCCATTTCCACTACAAGCGCGGCATCGAGGCGGCGTTGGCTGGTGCTGCTTGCTTGCGCATCAATCCGGGCAATATCGGCAGCCCGGAGCGCGTGCGCGAGGTGATCAAGGCGGCGCGCGACCACAACTGCTCCATGCGCATCGGGGTGAACGCCGGGTCGCTGGAACGGCATCTGCTGGAGAAATACGGCGAGCCGAACCCGGACGCGCTGGTCGAATCCGCGCTGGAACACGCCAAGATCCTGCAGGACCACGACTTCCATGAGTTCAAGATCAGCGTGA
>CAITEF010000618.1 GCA_903891315.1 uncultured Rhodospirillales bacterium
AATGAACTCAAGTTGAAAGAAATTGGCTGCGCCGAAGGCCCATTCGAATTCGGTTGTGGCATTCTGTCCCAGTCGCTCGAGGGTGGCCGCGCCATATGCCAGAGCCTCCTGGCGCGATCGGTAAATCTGAGCTCCACCAAGCGAGGCAACCAGGACTCCCAAAAGCGCCAAAGCGGCAAGAATCCGGCGGGTGCGGCGCTGAGACCGGCGGCGAACTGTGTCCACTTCTGGCACCTGAACAAGGCCTGCGGCATTTGGCGTGCCCGTGTGCTCCTCAATGGGAACTTCGCTACCCAACGCCATGGCACGCCTCCTGGGCAAGACTGCTGACATTCGCCGCCTTGCGCTACCGACTATTTGCCTCGCCGCTGCCGCACCATACCAATAAGATGTGTGGAGCCAAAATGCGAAGACGACAAGACCGGGCCGGGCTAGAGCAGCGCAATGCGTAAAAAATGATAAATTTTGATAAAATATAGTATTTATATAAATTGTTTATTACGAATACGAATAAATAGCATTTATATGCGCGAAATTGCGTTCAATATTTTTTATATATTGCAATTTTTTTTAACAAAACAGATTTTAAAAACGCAAAAATATGTCAAAAATACTAAAATTATGCCATGTTATTTGTGATCATAAGTCGATTTTTGTCGGATCGATTGATCTCCGGCGAGATTTGCCGATTGTTCTCGAGCGAAGATTTTTGTCAGGTATTCTCATGAAGCCTGTCTCGCACTGTATCCGGCGCTGGCGCATTGGTTTAGCGTGTTTGCGTTAAACGGAGCACGGAAGTCGATGGACGATCCGAACATGGATGTCGCCAGCACCGGCGCAGCGCCATGGTGGCGTCATCTGGTTCTGCTTTGGCGTGATGTCTCCACCGTCCGACGCGGGATTATGTCGGGCGATGCGACGATGGAAATCTCGCTGCGCCGTCTGAGACGCTATGAATTCTGCGCATTGGCCATCTTCGTGGCCGTCGGCATCATGGGCATCGTGCTCATTGAACGCGACGCTGCCTTGGTTGCCAAGGCCGCCGAGACTGCGTCCGAGGCGCAGACCGAATCCGCGGTGCTCTGGCAGTTGGCGGCACTCGACCCGCGCTCGCCGAATGATGCCGAGCGGTTCGCCGGGGCATTGAAGCAACTGACGCTTCACCAGGCCTCGCTTGAAGCGGCAACCCAGTCGCGCGAGGCACCGTCGGTGCTGCGTGACCTGATGGAGGGGCAAAGTTACACGCTGGCCGACCGAATGGCCGATCTGATCGCACTCGGCACGCGGCTGACGGTGCCGGGGCTGGCCGATGAGACCGATCATCGGCTGTTGGAATTTCGCCATGAAATTGCCGATGGGCTTGCGCCGAAGGTGGATCTGGCAGGCCAGTTGTTCACCGCCTGGGCGCATGACCGGGCGGAGAGTCACAGCCGTGCAATCGCCTGGACGAGCGGGATCATTCTAGCGCTGGCGGTGCTGTTGGCGCTGGCGTTCGTGCCATTCGAATATCGGCTGCGCCGTGGCATCACCATGCTGGAATGGCTGGCTGCCCGCGACGCGCTGACCGGGACCTTGACCCGCGGTGCCTTTCTGGCGCGACTGACGCCGATGCTCGCAAAAGCCCGTGACAGCGCAAGCGTCGGGTTGATCCGCTTCGACATCGACGATTTTCGCGCCCTGAATGCCAAAAGCGGTGACGACGCCGGTGACGCGATGCTGCATGCGGTCGGCAGCAGGCTCAAGATCGCGGTGGGCAAAGGGGCACTGGTTGGTCGACTGGGTTCGGACACGTTTGTGGTGGCCCTTCCAGGGCTGGCCGAGGGCCAGACTGGTTTGATCAACGAGGCCATCCGTCTGTCTCAGGTCGTCTCACAGCCGATGGCGTATGGCGGTCAGTTGCCACGGATTTCCGTCAGCGGCGGCGTGGCCCTGGCCCCCAAGGACAGCCGAGACCGCAGCGAATTGATGCGCATGGCCGAAATCGCCATGCAGGATGCCAAGCGCTCCGGCAAGGGGCGCGTGATGGCCTATCGCACGAGCGAGACCAAAGCGCATGCGAGGCGCGAGGCCGTTCTGGCTGCGCTTGCCAAGGGTGATTTTCGTGGATTGGAGCCTTGGTTTCAGCCCATCGTCGCTTGCAAGGACGGATCTGCGGTGAGTCTGGAGGTGCTGTCGCGCTGGCACCATCCCCGGCTTGGCCAGATCTTGCCGAGGGAGTTCTTGCCGATTGCCGAGGCGATGGGGAAGTTGCCGCGCGTTTCGTCTGAAGTGAGAAATGCGGCGTTTGTCGCATTGGCGGAAATCGACCGAACCCTTGGCGCGCAGACCGCGCGGCTTGGCCTGTCGATCAACCTCAGCCCGGTCGAACTTCTGACCCCAGAGGCTGTTCCGGCAATGAGTGCTGCGTTGCAAGCGACCAACATCGAGATGTCGCGCCTGTCGGTGGAGCTGACGGAAGAGGTGTTGGCGGGCGGCGGCGTGCCGGTGGCGCAAAAAAACCTGCAGAGTTTGCGCCTGAGCGGTGCGGCACTTTATCTCGACAATTTCGGGACCGGCTTTGCCAGCCTGTCCAACCTGTATGAGTTTCCGCTTGATGCGCTCAAGATCGACCGCGCGTTCATCAGCGGCATCGGTCAAAGTGCGAAGGCGGAGGCCATCGTTCGTGGCGTGATCGGGCTGGCACATGGATTGGGCATCATCGCTGTGGCACAAGGCGTGGAGACCGCCGCCGCCTGGGATTTCCTGCGCGATGCCAACTGCGATTATGCCCAAGGGTATTTCATCGCCCCGCCGATGTCGTTTCGCACGACTCTTGCCTGGTTGGGTGATCAGACGCGATCGCAGCGGGCGGGTTGATCGCCGGGGGATGTGCTGCGGCGGATGAGACCGGCGGCAGCAACGTCTGGCTCTTTGGGAGTTCGCCGATTCGCTGAAACAGAATGACGTTCTGCGCGCGCCCTCAGGGTGACGAATTGGCGGCATTTCGATGGGGTGCTTCGTTGCCGCGCTTCCAAAGACGAATTTTGGCTGATCACGATACGATTTCGCTTGATTGCGACCACTTGGTGTGGCGTATAGCTGGGAATGGTTTCTCACCTCACATCTTCCGAGCCTGACCCGATCACCGCGAGCCTGCGGTCGATCCTGCTTGGGCTGCGGTCGTTGTTGGGGATGTGCGGTCTGGATGGGCCGTTCACCGTGTTGTTGTTCAACCGGACCGGCAGGATTTTCGGGCAGATTGAGCGGATGCTGACGCGGTTCCGCGCGGGCAAGCTGCGGCAGATGCCGCATCGGCCGACCGCGCCTCGGCGGCAGGGGCAGCCACGCCAGAACCCCGCGTTTGTGTTTCCGCGCAAATTCGCGTGGCTGGCGGTGGCGGGCAAACACAATATGGTCTGCTACGGCTTGCAGTTGCGGCATCTTCTGACGACTGAGCCGGACTTGGTGGCGATGCTGGAGGCATCACCGCAGGCACGCCGCATTCTGCGGCCTTTGCTGCGGGCACTGGCGGTTGAGCTGCCCTGGACGGTGACACCGCCACGCCCGCCGAGGCCGCGCAAACCGCGAAAGCCGCGTCCGAAGCCGGAGCCATTCAGGACCAACCTGCCGCGTGGGGTGATCACCTGGGCACGGCGGGAGAAGGCTTTGGAAAATGCCAGAACGCGTCGGCGCGAAAGAGCGGCCTAATTGTTCCGGATAATTATCGAATGCCATCGGCGGCCCGGTTTGCCGTCACTTCTGAGACAGACCAACGGCGGCGATGGCGATCCATGCTGATTCTCCTAGTGTCCACGTCATTCTGAAATCCGGCGGATTTCAGAATCGGGACACTAGAGCAACGCCCGATCACATTGAACCGAAGAGGTTCAATGTGATCGAGGCTAAGTTGCTCTAGAATCATATGTTTCTAGAGCACGACCGTCCGGCCGATCGATTCCG
>CAITEF010000619.1 GCA_903891315.1 uncultured Rhodospirillales bacterium
AGAAAATCCGAATTTAAATTCTGAAATCTCCGACCCATTCCACGGTGTTTTGGTGGACGACCAGATTGTGGTGTTGGCCCGAAGGGTGCGCGCTTCCGATGGCACACCGATAGGTCTGATGGCCAGTGGGTTTCAGCGCGCCTATTTTGAACGGGTCTTCCACGCGCTGAAAACGACCGAGATTGGACAACTGGCGGTCTACCGGCTGGATGGCCGCATCTTGTATGACTCCCAAGGTCGGGATTTGATCGAGCCGCCGGTCATCAACAACTCGCCAAACTTCTCCAATTTCTTGGCCGTCAAGAAGGAACATTCCGAGTTCGAAGAAGGCTCGTCGTGGAACGGTCGGGACCGGTTCGTCTTCTATCGCAGGCTCGACCGTCAACCGCTCGTCGTTGCCGCCTTCGCCTCCACCAGCACCATCCTGGCCGCGTGGCGGATGCAAAGCCTGATATTCGGCATCGCGCTGATGGTGATCGAGGGCGTCATTCTAACCGTGGCATTGCTGCTGCTGTCATTGTCCCGGGCGAACCACAGAGCGCTTGACGCACGCCATTCCCAAGCGATCGCGCATCAGCGGGAGTTGCAGCGGGCGCGTGAACTGGACAGCCTGATTGATACCATCCCAGGCGTGGTCACTCGGCAACGCCGCAGGCCGGATGGCACTTGGCAGATGACGTATGTGTCATACTCCGCCACCGACAAGCGCGACCCAGCACCCACCGACATTCCCAATTCAGCCAGATTCGAGACGCGGCTTAACGACGAGCAACGCGATCTCCTGCGCACCAAGGAGGAAGAAGCCCTCGCAAACGGCCATTCATCACTGGAGATGACCTTGCGTTTCAACGACGGCAAGTTCCATCGGGTCCATGCCTTGATCGGCCGCATCGGCGTGGAAGGCACGGCCACCGATGTCTGCACTGTCTGGACTGATGTCACCCTCCAGAGCACCATGGCAGCGCAATTCGCCCAAGCGACACGATTCGCGACCTTGGGTGAAGTCGCCGGCGGGTTGGCCCATGAACTCGCCCAGCCGCTGGCAACCATCACGCTGGCCTCCGAGAACGCGATCGATCTGCTGGACCAACTGCCGAACTCGGTGGGACGACTGCGGGACAAGCTGCGAATGATCGCGCGACACAGCGCCCGCACCGGAGATCTGCTCGAACACATGCGTCGGTTTGGTCGCGCCGATGACGGTCAGACCATGGCGATTTCCATCCGGGACGCCGTCGCGAGCGCAAGATTGCTGCTCTCCAACCGACTCTCGAAGGCCATGGTCACGCTGAAAGCCGATTTGCCCGCCGATCTGCCGCTCGTGCTTGGCAAGGAGGTGTTGATCGAGCAGGTGCTGATCAACATCATTTCCAATGCCTGCGATGCCTATGCGTCGTTGAAGGTCGAAGTCCCGCTGCAACAGCGCGTGGTCAATCTGTCAGCAGAATACGCCATTGACTCCCATCGTGTCGTGGTCTCGGTGCAGGATACCGCCGGGGGCATTCTACCGGACAACCTTCCGCTGGTGTTCGAGTCCTTTTTCTCCACCAAGGGGGCAGGCGAAGGCACCGGGCTCGGGCTTTCGATCTGCCAGCGTTCGATTGCAGAAATGGGGGGAGAGATCTGGGTTGAGAACCTCAATGGCGGCGCGGTATTCCGGTTTTCATTGCCGACGGCAGTTGCATAACCTGCACAATTGCCCGGCACCTCATTCCACCCCGTCATTGCAAGCTCAGCACAGCAATGACGGGGTGATCTTGGTTAAATCCAATATAATCACGCCCTAACCTTCTGGGTAGCCACAAAAAACATAACCAATGTTGCGAACGCTTGCGATCAATTCGCTGGGTCCATGACAGGCAAACTTCCGGCGGATCTGATGGACCAGATTATCCAGGGCGCGATCCTCAGGCGAAAACGGTCGGCGAAACACCTGCCGCGACAATTGATCGCGCTCGACCGCCACGCCAGGACTTGCGGCAAGCGCGTAAAACAGTTCGAACTCTGTGGATGTCAGTCGAACCGCCGTCCCATTTGGACGAACCACCTTACGTTCCACCGCCGAGATATGCCACTTGCCCACCGGCGGGCGATCCAGCCGCTCTGAACGTCGCAGATGCGCCCGAACCCGCGCCACCAATTCACGACCGCTGATGGGCTTGAGCAGGAAATCATCCGCGCCAAGTTCCAGCCCAATCACCCGGTCCGCCTCGCTGCGGCTCCCGGTCAGAAAGATCACCGGGGCTGTCGTGTGTTGGCGGAGCGTGGGCAACAACAGCAATGTGTCGACCGAGTCGAGCCTTTGGTCCAGCACAATGAGATCCGGGCGCCATGTCTCAAGCATGAACAGCGCCTCCGACCAGCTTTCGCTCACTCGGCACGCTATACCCGAGTTCGAAAACGCCTCAGACAATTCGCCGAGAAGCTCGACATCGTCATCCACAAGAAGAATTTTACGACCGAACTCTTTCTCGTCACCCACAGCATGTGAACCCTGTCTGCCAGCAACTTCGCCGTCTAGTAGCATATGTTGCATCATGTGGCCCCCCAATTTGGATTTCGCCCTGACACGCAATCTACGACCGTATTCGGCAAATACCACGATATGGAACATTTTTGTGAAGCCGCGATCACATTGGCAAAAAATGATGGCGTAACGATTTAATCAATTGAAAAATCTGTGTTTTTTTCACCATCAGCCCACCCAACAACAAAAATTGAAAAAATTCTTGACAAATATCAATACGCACACGCCGAAAACTTGAATTTTGGCGCATCAATTTTTCGTGATTTTCACCTGAAAATCTGCGATCTCCTGAATTTTTGATTTCGGAATGTTGTCTCATCTGAATAATTTTCATCCGTATCTGGATTTTATCTGCAAGACGACTGTCACAATCAATATTCGGTACTGCACCTTGATCATCGCCGATCGACTCATCCAGGATTGCCGGCGTTGGCGGCAGGCGCGTGATGAACAGGAGCGTACTATATAGTAGCCGCGAACCGGCGTCAGGCGTGGCGGACCGCCCCAACGCCAAGGCGCGATCACGAATGTCGCATTTTTTCAAAATGTCCACCAATCATTGCGACTAATCTCAACATGAATAACGACACGGTGTATGGTAAATTTTGCCATGGGCCAATTCGGTTGAAGTCTTCAAATCGACCTCGTTGCGTTCAGGCCAAAATGGCCACGAAGGTTTTGACTGTTACGGTTTGGCGAAAAACGGGCGTCTCATTGTTGGCAGGAGTGGTGAATGCACATTGGAAACACGAAACCAGAAGCAGTGATTGCGCCAGGGTCTGCTCATGAGTCTGGTTTATTTCTGGAGTCCCGCGTGCTGATGATCCGCCCCCACTACAAGCGCTTTATTGCCGACGAACGTACAGCACTTGCGCAGGAGTTCCGTGACGCACTCAACGCCAGCACCGGCCCCAACCCACACCACGGCCTGCGTCTCGAATACCAACCGCTGATCGACATCACCAACAACAAGCTTGCCGGTTTCGAGGCGTTGCTGCGCTGGACAACCAAGGCCAACCGCGTGGTGTCGCCGCTGGATGCCGTTGATTTGGCGAAGCGTTTTGGTCTGAGTGAAGCGCTGGACCGCTGGGTGCTGCAAACCGCTGTCGCACAAATCGCCGAGTGGCTCGCCCAACACGCCGACCTGGTGCTGTCGATCAATCTGACCGAAGCCCTGCTGCGCCATCCGCATTGCACAACGATGGTGGAATACGAACTCAACCGCCATTCCGTTCCGGCGCGAAACTTCTGCATCGAAGTCACCGAGACAGTGCTGCTAGACCAAACCGCGTTGGCCAACCTGCACAATCTCAAGAAAATTGGCGTTCAATTGTCACTCGATGATTTTGGAACCGGCAAATCCGCATTGTCACGCCTGATGGAACTTCCGGTCGACAATGTGAAGCTCGATCGCAGCTTTATCATCGAACGCGACTTGACCAAACAGGATGAGGCTTTTTTGAAAGCCGTGGTGGAAATGGCCCTCGCGCGCGGGGCGACCACGACCATCGAGGGGGTCTGCCGCCTGGAACATCTCGAATTGGCCAGCCGCATCGGTTGCACCACCTGCCAAGGCTTCTGGTTCTCTCCGGCTGTCCCTGCACAGCGCGCCACGTCGATGCTCACCGAGTCTGTGAACACTTGGGCGTGTGCCGGTCGCGCCTAAGACGAGTTGGAGTTATCTGGTCATCTTACTCTGAGTGTAAGATGAGTTCGACTTGAGTCATTATCCCCCGGCATTGCAAGCGGAGCGCAGAAATCCATCGCGATACAGCCCGTTCAGCGATGGATTGCTGCGCTCCGCTTACAATAGCGCGTTCGGGTGGACAAGATTCTGCCCAAAATTCGAGCGTCGCAGCGCAGGACGCTCCCGATCCGCTCCGCAACAAATATCACAAAACGGTGAGGGGATATATTCCGACATTTCATTTCAATACGCTTAGCAACGCGACATTTTTGGTCATAAACCAAACATGACCAATGTTTAAGTGCTTAAAATTACTTAACTTTTTAGAAGATTTTAGTATTGTTGGCTCGAAAGCAAGTTCTCCGGACCGAAGAAAAGCTTTCAGTCATGACGCAGACCAAGCGTCACCAGAAAAGGACACGAAGATGCGTATCATTCAAAATGCTAAAGCACTCTGGGCAGATCGCAGCGGCGTGACTGCGGTCGAGTATGGCCTGATTGCCGCTCTCATTGCTGCGGTGATCGTCGGTATCCTGACCACCATGGGCACCAACCTGACCACCACGCTGACCACCATCAGCGGCAAACTGTAACACGTTGAAAGATCTTGGTCGCCGAGCATCAGGGCGGAGGGGGGCATTGCGCCAGTTGCCCCCCTGGCCCGGTTGCTCGGGGCCAATATTGCGTCACGCGACAAGCTTATACGCAAGGCGGATATCATGTCTTTCTTTCACTCCACCATCGGATTTTCTCTGGCACTTCAATTGGTCGGCGTGGCGGTGCTTCTGCTTGCCAGTGTTTGCGACATTTGCTCGCGAAGAATTCCAAATCAGTTTGTGCTGATCGTGCTCGGCGTGGGCCTGGTGAATCTCAGCCTCACGCCCTCCCCGTTTCTGCATCTCGGCGGCTTTTTGGTGGTCTTCGCGGGCACGGTGGTCTGCTGGCAGATGCGCTGGCTCGGCGGTGGCGACACCAAATTGCTGACCGCCGCCGCGTTGCTGGTGCCTCCCACCATGATTCCGCTCCAGTTATTGGCCGTCATGTTGGTTGGCGGCATGCTCGCCGTTGTCGCGGTGTTCGGCCGTATGGGACTTGTCGAGCCCATTCGTCCCGCAGGCCATCGCGCCTGGACCCCTCTGCGGGTTGCGCGCATCGAGTTGTGGCGTATCCAACATGGCGAGGGGCTGCCCTACGCGGTTGCCATCGCGCTCGGCACGGTTGGTGCGTTGATCGTTAGCCGAGGTGGTGTGTCATGATCGCCCGGGTTGCACTGTTCCTGGTGATGGCACTCGGCCTCATAGGATTTGGTGCGGTCACCTGGGTCAGTTCGCACCCTCATCAGCAAGGCTCCGGTCAGGCGGACGCCGCCGCGGCAGAGGTGAGAGTTCTGGTCGCGGCCCATCAATTGCGACCTGGCTCTCTCCTCGCAGCCGACGACACCGTTGTGGCCTCCTTGCAAGTCACCGTCGTTCCGGCCAACGCCCTGCAGGGCCCGACGGTCAAGCCATCTGATCTGATCGGCACCATGCTGCGCCGTGGGGTGCATGTCGGCGAGCCGCTGCTGCAAGGCGATGTGCTCCATCCCGCCGACCGTGGTTTCCTCGCCGCCGTTCTCGCACCAGGCAAGCGGGCGATTTCCATTGCGGTTGACGCCGTCACCGGCACCGCCGGGCTGATCTGGCCGGGCGACCATGTCGATGTGGTGCTGATCCAGAACGTCGATGACGCCACGCGCCCGCCGGGCCAACGCGTGGCGGCGCACACCGTGCTCAGCGACATCCGGGTGATCGCCATCGATCAAAAACTCGTCGAGGGCGCAATCCCGGACGCCGCCAACAGCAAACCAGCCACCACAGTGACCGTGGAAGTCTCTGGCGACCAGGCAGAACGCATCGTCGTCGCCGGTCGGATCGGGAAATTGTCCCTGGCGGTGCGCTCGGCTGAAACTGGCGCTCAGGTTGAGAATTCCGATCACGTCACCTGGGGCAGCGATGTCTCCCCGGCACTGAACGACACTCACAGCACTGATCTGTCCACGACCATTCGCGTCTATCGCGGCAGCGCCGACGCGAAGGAGTTCAGATTCTGATGCGTGCCATACGAACCATCGTCGCGGGTCTGGTCCTCCTTCTCCCGCTGGCCGTCCCACCCTCCCCGGCAATGGCGCAGGCTCCGGCCAGCACAGCCATGGTGATCGCCCCGCTGACCCTGGAGGCTGGCACAGGCCGGATGGTCGATGTCCCGCTCGACGGCGTGGATGTCTTCGTCGCCGACCCGAAAGTCGTCGATGTGCGGCCGGCCAGCCCGGGTAGCCTGTTCGTCTTCGGCGTCGGCCCCGGCCACACCTCAATCGCCGTCACCAAGAAGACGGGCGGACAATCGGCGGTGTTCGACGTGACGATCACCCCGTCAAGTTTCGCCGCCAGTGCCGCCGCCTCTGCGATCAGCCGGGCACTGCCGCAGGCGCGCATTCACGTCGAGGCCTCCACCAGAGGCCTGGTGCTGACCGGCAACGTTGCCGATGCGCGCTCGGCGGAAGCCGCGCACGGGATTGCCCGCGCCTTTGTCGCCGACGGTCAGGATGTGGAAAGCAGGCTTACGGTCAACGCGCCGATGCAGGTGGGGCTGCGGGTGCGCATCGCCGAAATGTCGCGCAACGTGACCAGCGCGCTCGGGATCAACTGGCAGGCGCTTGGCAGCATCGGTCGGTTCGGCGTGACACTGAGCACCGCCACCGGCGTGAGCGTCGGCACAGCCACGAACAGCTCGCTTCGCTTGGGGACACCCGACGTCAACGCGCTGATCAACGCGCTCGCGCAGGACAATCTGGTGCGTGTGCTCGCGGAACCCACGCTGACCGCGATCAGCGGTGAAAGTGCCAGTTTCCTGGCCGGTGGTGAGTTCCCGATCCCGGTCGGGCAGCAGAACAACACCGTCACGATCGAATTCAAGCAATACGGCGTGGCCCTGGCCTTCGTGCCGACCGTGGTCTCCGACCGCCAGATCCGCCTGCGCGTCCGCCCGGAGGTCAGTGAGTTGACCCAACAGGGCGCGGTGCAGATTTCCGCCGGAAATTCCGCCATCCAGGTGCCCGCGCTGACCGTGCGCCGGGCGGACACCACGGTGGAACTCGGCAGTGGCCAGAGCTTCGCCATTGCCGGATTGCTGCAATACAACTCCTCGACAATGGCCAGCTACGTCCCAATGCTCGGCGACGTGCCCATCCTGGGGGAATTGTTCCGCTCGAACGGTTTCCAGCGCAACGAGACCGAACTGGTCATCATCGTCACCCCTTACCTGATCGACCCCACG
>CAITEF010000620.1 GCA_903891315.1 uncultured Rhodospirillales bacterium
CGACACGAGATGGCCACGGACGCATGCGCGTCCTTGCAATGACGAGGGGAGACACTGATGCGTCTGCCCGACGGCTTTCTCGAAGAACTCCGCGCGCGCACCCCGCTGGCCGCCATCATCGGTCGGCGGGTGAAGCTGATGCGCTCGGGGCGCAACTGGAAGGGCTGCTGCCCGTTCCACAACGAGAAATCCCCGTCATTCTATGTCTACGAGGACGGTTATCACTGCTTCGGCTGCGGCAAGCATGGCGACGCCGTGACTTTCGTCATGGAATCCCAAGGGGTGAATTTTCGCGAGGCGGTGGAGACCTTGGCCTCCGAGGCCGGTCTGGAAGTGCCAAAAGCCTCGCCGGAAGCGGCCCAGGTCGAGCAGCGGCGCACCGATCTGCAACAGGTGATGCAGATTGTCGCCAGCCTCTACCAGCATCGTCTCGCCCAGCCCGAAGGGGCGAAGGCGCTCGCCTATCTGCGCGGGCGCGGATTGAGTGAAGAGACCATCGCAAATTTCGGCCTCGGCTGGTCGGGCGAGGGGCGCGGTCAGCTCTCCGCCGCTGTGGCGCGGTTCGATGTCACCCCGGCGCAGCTTCTGGAAGTCGGCCTGCTGCGCGAGAGCGAGGATGGCCGCGCGCCCTATGAGTTGTTTTTCAACCGCGTGATGTTCCCCATCCGCGACCGCGACGGGCGGATCATCAGCTTCGGCGGACGTGTTCTGGGCGACGCCAAGCCGAAATATGTCAACGGCCCGGAGACCACGCTCTTTCCCAAGCGTCGCACGCTCTATGCGCTCGACCGCGCCCGTGTCGGTGCGCGACAGGGCGCCGCGGTGGTGGTCGTCGAAGGCTATATGGACGTGATCGTCCTGCATCAGGCGGGCTTCACCGGCACCGTCGCCCCACTCGGCACCGCGCTGACAGAAGAGCAATTGGCAGAACTCTGGCGCATCTCACCGATGCCCACGTTGTGTTTCGACGGCGACGCCGCCGGGCAACGCGCTGCCTTACGTGCCGCCGACATTGCACTTCCCAAACTCACGCCGGAGAAGAGCCTGCGTCTGGCGCGGCTCCCGCCGGGCGAGGATCCCGACTCACTGGTGCGCAAGCAGGGCAACGCCGCCTTTCAAAAAGTGCTCGACGAGGCCAAGCCGCTCTCGATGGTGCTCTACGACCTGCTCGCAGCAGGCATCGGCACCACGCCCGAGCAACGCGCTGGGCTGCGCTCGCGGCTGGAGGCGGCGGCGGCGAAGGTGGAGGACAAGTTCCTGGGCACCGAGCTCAAGCGCGAACTGATGGACCGCTTCTACGACGCTCGTCCAAAGCGCCCGATGAACGGTGCCCCGCGCAGCCGTCAGTTCAACGGCAAGCCGGTCCCCCCCCCGGTGCCGATCACCCGCCTGCTGCCCGACGCTGATCTCGCCGCATCGCACCGCTCACGCACGATGGTCGCGATCCTGCTCAATCACCCGGATCTGCTCGCTGATGTCGAAGAGGCGTTCGCCATGTTGCCGCTGTCCGAACCGCTTTCCGGGCTACGTGATGCAATGTTGCAATGGAGTTCTTCGGCAGAGAAGCTTGACTCTGCCGCATTGATGAACCACCTCCACCGTTCAGGTTTGATGCAGGACGCAATGCAGGCTTTGTCGGCAGTACCAGTCCCACTGCCGGAATGTGCTGCGTCGTCTGCCATGCCGGCGGAGGCCGAATCGGGATGGTGGCATTTCTTCGGTCTGATGAACCCCTCACGCCTGGACGAGGAAGTGGCCGCCGCCCAGCGGGCGTTCGCCGACTCAGGCGCCGAGCAGGATTTGCAGCGTCTGGTCGCCCTCAGAAAGGCGCAGTACCGCCTGCAGGCTGGCCTCGTCGATTGGGGTGACGGTCGTGATGATGATGAGTGAGCCTGTTGCCACAGGACATGTGACGCGCCTGGGCAACCACAAAAATTTCCACGGAGACCGCTGAACGATGGCAACCAAGCCAGCCACTGCCGAGCCCGCTGCCGCTGAACAGGACACCGAAACCAATCTGCTCGATGTGCAGTCGGCGGCTGTCAAGCGCCTGATCGCCAAGGGCAAAGAGCGTGGCCATATCACGTTCGATGAACTGAACGCCGTCCTGCCGCCGGATCAGAACTCGTCCGAGCAGATCGAAGACGTGATGGCCAATCTCTCCGAGATGGGCATCCAGGTCGTCGAAGGCGAAGA
>CAITEF010000621.1 GCA_903891315.1 uncultured Rhodospirillales bacterium
GGAGGGGTTTGTTGATCGGGCGGTGGCGCATCTGAACGGGTTGGATGTGCTGATCAACAACGCGGGCATCGCTGGCCCCACCAAGCGGGTGGAGGATGTGACGCCGGAGGAGTTGGAGCCGGTGCTGCGCATCGATCTCGCCTCGATGTATGCCGATGCCGGGGATTGTGCGGCGATGGAGACATTCGTCGACAGCGCTGTCGCACGGCTGAACGGCCTTGATGTGCTGATCAACAACGCGGGCATCGCCGGGCCGACCAAGCGGGTGGAGGAGGTGACGCCGGAGGAGTTGGAGCCGGTGCTGCGCATCGATCTGGCATCGATGTTCCACACCTGCCGGCGCGCAGTGCCTGCGCTGCGCGAGGCGGGCGGTGGGTCGATCATCAACCTTGCCTCCTCGGCGGGGAAATTCGGCTTTCCGCTGCGCTCGCCCTATGCGGCGGCGAAATGGGGGGTGATTGGGTTCACCAAGACGCTCGCCATCGAACTCGGGCCGGACGGGATTCGCTGCAATGCATTGCTACCCGGTGCCGTCGATGGGCCACGCATTCGCCGGGTGATCGCGGCCAAGGCGGCGGCGGCGGGCGTGGGTGAGAATGCGCAGACCGACAAATTGCTCAGCGTCTCCTCGCTGCGCTGTTTTGTGACGCAACACGACATCGCCAACATGGCGCTGTATCTGGCCAGTCCGTTCGGGGCGACGATCAGCGGGCAGGCGATCTCGATTGATGCCGACAAGCAGCAGCTGGTGTGAGACCGCTTCACACCCTGTTGGCGTTGCTGCTGGTCTGCATCTGGGGCTTCAATTTCGTCGTCATCCATGAGGGTTTGGACGAAATTCCGCCGATCACGCTGTGTGTGTTCCGCTTTGTGCTGGTGTCATTCCCGGCGGTGTTTTTCATCCGCCGGCCCGACGTTTCGTGGAGAATGCTGATCGCGTTTGCGATGACGATGTTCGTGTTGCAGTTCAGCTTTCTGTTCGGCGCGATGTCGCTCGGCCTGTCGCCGGGGATTTCGTCGATTGCGCTGCAACTGCATGTGTTTGTTACCATCGGGCTCGCGATGGTGATCCTCGGCGAGCGGCCGGGTTGGTTTCAGATTGCGGGGGCTTTGCTCGCCTTGTCCGGCTTGATCCTGATCGGCGTGCATTCTGGCGGCGAGGTGCCGATTTGGGGCCTGCTTGGGATGCTGGCCGGGGCGACCTCCTGGGGGGTGGCCAACATCATCTCCAAGAAGCTCGGACAGATCGACATGCTGGCGCTGATTGTCTGGGGGGGACTGCTGGCGATCGGGCCGATGATCTTGATCGCGTTGGTCTTCGAGGGTTCCACCCGGATGATCGGTGCTGTGACGCATCTGAGTTGGCTCGGCGTGGGCACGATTGCCTATATCGTCTACCCGGTGACGTTGTTCGGCTTCTCGGTGTGGAGTTGGCTGCTCGGTCGCTATCAGGCCGCCAGCGTGGTGCCGATGACGCTGCTGGTGCCGATTGTGGGCATCGGCTCCTCCGTGCTGTTGCTGGGCGAGACATTGCAGAGCTGGAAGATCATTGCCGCCCTTCTGGTCTGCGGTGGGCTGGCCGTGAACCTATTCGGGCCGCGGTTGATGATGTTAATGCCGTTTGGTTCAAAGCGGAGGCGCTTGCCTCGGGTCACCC
>CAITEF010000622.1 GCA_903891315.1 uncultured Rhodospirillales bacterium
CGCGGCGTTGATTGTGGTGGCCAAGACGGGGTTGCGGGCATAGTAACGTCCTTAAAATTCATTATACGTCACTCCGGCGAACGCCGGAGTCTTGTCGAAATGGCGCAGATCGTAAACACTAGATTCCGGCCTTCGCCGGAATGACGGTATAGATTAGGTTTTAGCGTAGATGAATACACCGGAAATCAGCGCAATCACCCCCGATAGCGAACACAAGGGCTTGGTTGGCCTGCTGCCCGCTGCAGTTCGCCCCTTTGCGCTGCTCGCGCGCTTTGATCGGCCGATTGGCTGGTGGCTGCTGTATTGGCCGTGCGCTTGGGGGCTGTTGCTGGCGGGAGGCGTTCGTGCCCATTGGCACCTGCTGCTGTGGATGCTGCTCGGCGCGATTGTGATGCGTGGCGCGGGCTGCGTGTATAACGATATTGTTGATCGTGACCTCGACCGCCAAGTTGCGCGCACGCGGGTGCGGCCATTGGCAAGTGGAGCGGTGTCGGTCAAAGCGGCGTGGGTCTGGTTGTTGATCCTGGCGCTGCTGGGTCTGCTCGTGCTGGTGCAACTCCGTCCGCTCGCCGAAGTCGTCGCGGTTGCGAGCCTTGCGCCGGTTGCCGCTTATCCGTTCATGAAACGGATTACGTGGTGGCCGCAAGCCTGGCTTGGGATTGTGTTTAGTTGGGGGGCTCTCGTGGGCGGCACCGCCGTTCGAGACGCGACATTGCCGCCGATCTTGTTGCTCTATGCGGGCTCAATCTGCTGGGTGATCGGCTATGATACGATCTACGCGTGTCAGGATCGCGAAGATGATGCGCTCATTGGCGTGCGATCGTCGGCGCTGCGGATGGGCGCGCGCGTTCGGGTCGGCGTGTCGGGCTTTTATGCGCTCGCGCTTGTGTTCTGGGCGGCTGCGATTTGGTGGACGAACAGCCAATGGGTTGCGTTAGCCGCGCTCGTGCCGGTCGCGGTGCATCTGGCTTGGCAGGTGACGACGCTCAACACCGATGATGCGGGCGACGCACTGGCCAAGTTTCGGTCTAACCGTTTTGCCGGATTGTTGATGGCGCTTGCTTGCGCCGCAGTCGGTTCGGCTTAAGCGCCGGTGTCCGCTGCGCTGCCGATCAAAACGAACCGACGGTCGCAATAGCCGCAATCGACATAGCCACGCTCATCAATTTCGAGGAAAACGCGTGGATGGCCGAGCGCCGCGCCACCCGGTATATCGGTCGCGCCATCGCAAACATTGCGTTTTGTGTTCGTGCGAATGGTCTCGGGCGTTGTGATCATGGCCGTCCAATTAGCAAGCTGGCCACGACCTCGCAAGTCGCAAGCTGCCAATCGTCGGCAATCGCAAACCGGCAGTTATTGATAGGTGACGTAGATCAGAAATGTTGCGGTGTAGTTTCCGGAAGCTTGGTTGGCACCAACGTTCAGGGTGCCGCCAACATTGAGCTTTACGAGTCCCGCCGTTCCAAGGAAGCGCGTTGTCGCGCCATCAAGGGTGAGGCCAGAGACTGCCATTGTGTGGCCTGCGCCATCGCTGAGCACGGGGAGCGGCCCGCGGTTGACTGTCAATGTTTGCAGCGGACCGCCATAGCTCTCAAAATAGGCTGCGTTGACCGTGCCACCCGCGAGCGTTGATCCGCCGGTC
>CAITEF010000623.1 GCA_903891315.1 uncultured Rhodospirillales bacterium
TCGGTCTTACTCCGCCGCCATTGCGGTGGCCGGCCGATGCGCCTCGGTGCAGGCGGCCATAGTGGCCGAAGCACGGCTGATCGGGTCGGTCATGTAGTAATTGGCAATCGTCGGCTGGAACGGCGTGGTGCCGAGCGCCGAGGCGTCACCGGTCGGGCCGGTGAGGTCCGAGCAGCCGAAGCGCGGCAGGAAATCCACCCGGTCGAACACCGGATTGACCACCGCCAGACGCGCGCGGAGCGCTTCCAGCGTGTCATGGGGCAGCGGCTTGTCGATCATCGACGAGAAGGCGCGCAGGATCTTCCAATCCGGACGGGCATCACCCGGGCCGAACACCGCAAGCTCACCACGCTGCACGCGGCCTTCCGTGTTGACGTAGGTGCCTTCCTTCTCGGTGTAGGCAGCCCCTGGCAGGATCACATCAGCCCGCGCAGCACCCGCATCACCGTGATGGCCCTGATAGACCACGAAGGTGTTTGCCCCGATTTTCGACATGTCGAACTCGTCAGCGCCCAGCAGCCACAGCACATCGACGCCGCCCCCCAGCATCTGCGCCAGCGTCTTGCCGGATGCGAAGCCGAGATCGAGCGCGCCCACGCGGGCGGCCGCACTGTGCAGCACGTTAAAGCCGTGCCATTCGGCAGACAGCGCGCCGACCTGTGCAGCCAGCTTCCAAGCAGCCGCGAGAACGGCGGCACCATCGGCGTGCGACAAAGCGCCCTGCCCCACGATGATCACCGGCTTCTTCGCATCGCTCAGCACCTCGGCAAACGCGTGCGAACCGTCGAGCAGCTTGGCGATATTGGCGGGCGAATTGCCGATCGTCTCCACCTTGTAGGTGAGGTCCACCGGAGCGCCGATGGAGGCCACTTTCAGCCCACCCGCAATTGAACGCTTGCGAATGCGCGCATTGATCAGCGGTGCTTCGTGGCGCGGATTTGTGCCGATCAACAGCATCGCATCGGCCTCTTCGAGACCGGCGATCGAGGTGTTGAACGTGTAGAAATCCCGGCGCGACGCATCGAGTGCCGCGCCATCTTGGCGGCAATCGAGGTTGTTCGAGCCGAGCGAGGCCAGAATATCCTTCAACGCCAGCATGCTCTCGGCATCGGCCAGATCACCGGCCACCGCGCCGATGCGATCCCCCGTAACGCCCTTCAGCTTCTCGCCAATCGCGGCGAAGGCGTCCGGCCAGGAGGTCTTGGTCAGCTTGCCGCTGCGGCGAACCCAAGGCGTGTCCAGGCGGCGACGCTTCAGACCGTCAAGCGCGAAGCGCGACTTGTCGGCCAGCCATTCCTCGTTCACGTCCTCGTTCAGACGCGGCAGAATACGCAGAACTTCAGCACCACGGCTGTCGATGCGGATATTGGCCCCCACTGCGTCGAGCACGTCCACCGAATCGGTCTTCTTCAACTCCCAAGGCCGTGCGGTGAACGCGTATGGTTTGGAAGTCAGCGCGCCCACCGGGCAGATATCGATCAGATTGCCGGAAAGCTCCGACGACAGCGCCTTCTCGACATACGTGCCGACCGCCATGCTCTCGCCGCGCGCCGTCGCACCCATCTCGGGCACACCAGCGATCTCGGTCGAGAAGCGAATGCAGCGTGTGCAATGGATGCAGCGCGTCATCACGGTCTGCACCAGCGGCCCCAAATCAGGGTTCACCACCGCGCGCTTGTTCTCGTGATAGCGCGAGGTGTCGCCGCCATACCCCACCGCCTGGTCCTGCAAATCGCACTCGCCGCCCTGATCGCAGATCGGGCAATCGAGCGGATGGTTGATCAGCAGGAATTCCATCACGCCACGACGCGCAGCGCGCACCATCGGGGTGTCGGTGTGGACGACCATGCCGTCATTGACCGGATAGGCGCAGGAAGCGAACGGCTTCGGCGGGGCCTTCTCGATCTCGACGAGGCACATGCGGCAATTGCCAGCCACCGACAGCCGCTCATGATAGCAGAAGCGCGGCACTTCGATGCCCGCAGCCTCACAGGCCTGCAACACATTCGAGCCGTTGGGGACCTCAACCTCGATCCCGTCGATCGTGACTTTTGCCATCACGCATCCTTTCCGTAGGCGGCCAACAGATCATCGACGGCAATCCCGTCGATCGTGGCACCTTTGAGATTGCAGCTTTTGAACACCGCGCCGTACATCTTGCAGTCCTCGAAATGCACGCCGGTCAGCGAGACATTGCGATAATGCCCACCGGACAGGTTCACGCCCGAGAAATGCATGCCCTGCAGGCTGGCATCGCTGAACGTCACACCCGCCAGATTCACGTTGGTAAACGCCGTGCCCGAAAGGTTGGCGTTGTTGATCACCACACCGGACATGTTCACATCGTCAAACACCGAACCGGCGATGTCCGAGTTGCGCACCGAGATCCGTTGAACGGTGTCGTGGAGTTCCATCACTCGGCCGCCATCTTCGGAGCCTTGCTGGCCTTATAGGCCGCAATGCGCTCTTCCATCAGCGGACGGAAATGCTTGATCAGGCCCTGGATCGGCCACGCCGCCGCATCACCGAGCGCACAGATCGTGTGACCCTCGATCTGTTTGGTGACCTGATACAGCACGTCGATCTCGGCAATCTCCGCACGGCCATCGACCATGCGGTCCATCACCCGCTTCATCCA
>CAITEF010000624.1 GCA_903891315.1 uncultured Rhodospirillales bacterium
GGGCGGAAATTCTTGATCAGGCCCTGGATCGGCCACGCCGCCGCGTCACCGAGCGCGCAGATGGTGTGCCCCTCCACCTGCCGCGTCACCTGCTCCAGCGTGTCGATCTCCTCGATGCTGGCGCGGCCCTGCACCATGCGGTTCATCACCCGCATCATCCAGCCGGTGCCCTCGCGGCAGGGCGTGCACTGGCCGCAGCTTTCGTGCTTGTAGAACTGGCTGAGCCGCGCGATCGCCTTGATGATGTCGGTGGACTTGTCCATCACGATTACCGCCGCCGTGCCGAGGCCGGAGCCGACTTCACGCAAGGAGTCGAAATCCATCAGCACGTCGTCGCAGATCGCCTTCGGGATCATCGGCACCGACGACCCACCCGGGATCACCGCCAACAGATTGTCCCAGCCACCACGCACACCACCGCAATAGGTGTCGATCAACTCGCGCAGCGGAATGCCGAGTTGCTCTTCCACATTGCAGGGCTTGTTCACATGACCCGAGATCGAGAACAGCTTGGTCCCCGCATTCTTCGGACGCCCCAACGCCGAGAACCAGCCCGGCCCGCGACGCAGAATGGTCGGCACCACGGCAATCGACTCGACATTGTTCACCGTCGTCGGGCAGCCATACAGCCCGCACGCCGCCGGGAATGGCGGCTTCAGCCGGGGCATGCCCTTCTTGCCTTCAAGGCTCTCGATCAGCGCGGTCTCTTCGCCGCAGATATAGGCACCCGCGCCGCGATGAACGTAGAGATCGAAATCCCAGCCTGAGCCCGCAGCGTTCTTGCCCAGCAACCCCGCATCATAGGCCTCGTCGATGGCCTTCTGGAGTGCGACAGCCTCGTTGTAATACTCGCCGCGCACATAGATGTAGCAGGCGTGCGCCCCCATCGCGAAGGAGGCGATCAGCGCACCCTCGACCAGCTTGTGCGGGTCATGGCGCAGAATATCGCGGTCCTTGCACGAACCCGGCTCGGATTCGTCGGCATTGATGACGAGGTAATGCGGCCGATCGCCGATTTCCTTCGGCATGAACGACCATTTCAACCCGGTCGGGAAGCCCGCGCCACCACGGCCACGCAGGCCGGAGCCCTTGACCTCCTCGACAATCGCCTCACGCCCCTTGGCAATCAGCGCCGCCGTGCCGTCCCAATCGCCGCGCTTCCGGGCGCCTGCGAGACCGGCATCTTGGATGCCGTAGAGATTGGTGAAAATGCGATCCTGATCACTCAGCATGATCTCACTCCCCCGCAATCGTGGTCAAAGTCAGCGGGCCGCCCTCAGGGGCGGAATTCTGACGGCCGATCATCGAACCGCGCTTCGGCTTCTCGCCGCGCCGCAGCGCCTCGATCAATTCCTTCGTCAGCTCAGCGTTCATGTCCTCGTAGTAGTCGTCATCCACCTGCAGGATCGGCGCGTTCACGCAGCCGCCGAGGCATTCGACCTCAGACATGGTGAACAGCCCGTCTTCCGACGTCTCGCCGTAATGCTTGATCCCGGTGCAGGCTTTGATGCTGTCACGCACCTCATCCGAACCCCGCAGCCAGCACGGCGTGGTGCCGCAGACCTGGAGATGGAAGCGGCCAATCGGCTTGGTGTTGAACATGAAATAGAAGGTCGCGATCTCGTAGACGCGCACCGGCGGCATATCGAGCACGTGCGCGATCTCATCCATCGCCACCACCGGCACCCAGGACGAACCCGTCGTGCGGCCCATCTGGCGCTGGGCGATGTCCAGCAGCGGCAACACGGCAGAGGCCTGCTTGCCCGCCGGATATTTGGCGACATGCACGGAAATGGCTGCCTTGCTGATCTCGTCGAACGCGAAGCTCGTGGGCTCCGTGCGGTCTGGAGTTGTGGGAGCAGTCATCGGTCGATCTCCCCGAAAACAACGTCGAGCGAGCCAACAATCGCCGCCACGTCCGCCAACATGTGCCGCTTGCACATGAAATCGGCGGCCTGCAGATGGGCGAAGCCAGTCGCGCGGATCTTGCAGCGATACGGGCGGTTGGTGCCGTCAGACACCAGATAGACCCCGAACTCACCCTTAGGCGTCTCAACCACCGTGTAGGTCGACCCAGCCGGGACGTGGAAGCCTTCAGTGTAGAGCTTGAAGTGATGGATCAGAGCTTCCATCGAGCGCTTCATCTCCTGGCGCTTCGGCGGTGTGATCTTGTGATCATCCAGCTTCACCGGGCCCGGCTTCATCTTGGCCAGGCATTGCTTGATCATCGACACGCTCTCGCGCATCTCGGCGATGCGGATCAGATAGCGGTCATAGCAATCGCCGTTGCGGCCGACCGGGATCTTGAAATCAAGCTCGGTGTATTTCTCATAAGGCTGCGACTTGCGGAGATCCCACGCGACCCCCGATGCCCGCAGGCACGGACCGGAGAAGCCCCAAGCCAGCGCGTCCTCGGCAGTGATCGCGCCGACATCGACCGTGCGCTGTTTCCAGATCCGGTTCTCGGTCAGCAGCGTTTCCAGATCGTCGATGAATTTGGGAAACTTGTCGGCCCAAGCCGCGATCCGGTCTTCCAGACCCGCCGGCATGTCCTTGGCCACACCACCGACGCGGAAATAATTGGCGTGCAGACGCGCGCCCGACACCGCCTCGTGGAACTCCATCAGAACTTCGCGTTCCTCAAAGCCCCACAGCGCCGGCGTGATCGCTCCCACGTCGAGCGCGTACGTCGTCACGTTCAGCAGATGGTTCAGCACGCGGGTGATTTCGGAGAACAGTGTGCGGATCCAACTCGCACGGTCCGGAACCTTCACGCCAAGCAGCGTCTCGGTGGCCAGCACGAACGGGTGCTCTTGGCTCATCGGGCTGACGTAATCGAGCCGGTCGAAATAGGGCGTTGCCTGGATGTAGCTCTTGTATTCGATCAGCTTCTCGGTGCCGCGATGCAGCAGACCGATATGCGGATCGGCGCGTTCGACGACCTCGCCATCCATTTCAAGGATCAGGCGGAGCACGCCGTGCGCGGCGGGATGCTGGGGGCCGAAATTGATCGAATGGCTTTCGATCTGCACAGTCTTGGTGGTCTTGACCGGGGCATCGTCGGTCGGCGCGCCGATGATCGAGTCCACCGGAACGTCGGCCACCGGGGCGTGGTTGTCGTGATCGAGGCTCATGAGCGCTTCGCCTTCTCGTCACCCGGCAGCGTGGTCATGGCTTCCCACGGCGAGATAAAATCGAAATTGCGGAAATCTTGGGTCAGCTTCACCGGCTCATAGACCACCTGGTGCCGCTCATAGTCGTAGCGAACCTCAACATAGCCGGTCAGCGGGAAATCCTTGCGCAGCGGATGCCCCTCGAAGCCGTAATCCGTCAGAATCCGGCGCATGTCCGGCTGGCCCGCGAAGACCACACCGAACAGGTCATACGCCTCACGCTCCCACCACGTCGCCACCGGCCAGACGCCGTGGACGGAGGGAACCGGCGTTGCTTCATCGGTGTGGATTGAGATCCGTACGCGCTGGTTCAACGTCACCGACAGCAGGCAGTAGACGATCTCGAAACGCTGCGCACGCTCCGGCCAATCGACACCGCAAAGCTCCATCAGCTGCTCGAATTTGAGCGCTTCATGGTCGCGCAGCGCGGTGCAAAGCGCTGCAATCGAGTCGCGATCAGCGAAGACCACCAATTCGTCACGCTGCAACACCACCTGCGTCACGCCCGGCAGGGTTGCGATGATCTCCGCAATCGGCGGAAGGGTCTGTTCGTCAACCACGGAGGATGGTCCCCGTGCGGCGGATCTTCTTCTGCAACTGCATGATCCCGTACACCAGCGCCTCGGCGGTCGGCGGACAGCCCGGCACATAGACATCCACCGGCACCACACGGTCACAACCGCGCACCACCGAGTAGGAATAATGATAATAGCCGCCCCCATTGGCGCAGCTACCCATCGAGATCACCCAACGCGGCTCCGGCATCTGGTCGTAGACCTTGCGCAGAGCTGGGGCCATTTTGTTGGTCAGCGTGCCGGCGACGATCATCACGTCGGACTGGCGGGGTGAGGCGCGCGGGATGATGCCGAGCCGGTCGAGATCATAGCGCGGCATATAGGCGTGGATCATCTCAATGGCGCAGCAGGCCAGACCGAATGTCATCGGCCACAACGAGCCGGTGCGCGCCCAGTTCACCACCTTGTCGATATTGGCGACCACGAAGCCCTTATCGGCAATCTCGCCGGTCACGGCATCAATGATGGCATCCTGCGCCGGACCCGGCGGCAACGCGGCCTGGTTCCAGGCAATCGATTCAACGGACATCTGCGTCACTCCCAATCCAGGGCGCCCTTGTTCCATTCGTAGATGAACCCCACGGTCAGCACGCCGAGGAAGCCGATCATCGAGAAGAAACCAAACAGGCCAATCTCGGACAGGCTCACTGCCCAGGGGAACAGAAAGGCGACTTCGAGATCGAAAATGATGAAAAGGATCGCCACCAGATAGAACCGCACGTCGAACTTGCGACGCGCGTCATCGAATGCGTCGAAGCCGCACTCATAAGCGGAGAGCTTGTCGGCATAGGGTTTCTGACGGGCTGCGAGTTGTGCGCCAATGACCATGGCGGAGGCGATCACTGCGGCGAGGGCGAGGAACACCAGGATGGGGAAGTAGTCCGCCAGGATCGGTGTCATGCGCTTGTCCTCTATGCCGCAATGCAACGAGGCGGACCTTAGACCTATCGCACGCGGGTTTCCATAGGGTGAACGAGGGCAGATGTGATATCTGGCATCATTTCAAGTGGGCGCTATGCGCAGAGCAGATCCGCAACGGGCACAAAACTCCGCAATGAGTGCCGATCCAGAGTGTCAGATTGGGAAATAGAATTTCAAGCGCCATAGTCGTGCGCCGAGCTCAGGCGGGTGCTGTGTCACAAAACAGCAGAATGTCGCTGGCGAGAGTGACGGGGCTCGAACCCGCGACCTTCGGCGTGACAGGCCGACGCTCTAACCAACTGAGCTACACCCCCGCGACAGGAGGCGCGGTGTAGAGCGCTGGTGATGCGTCGTCAACAGGGTTTTCGTGGCGTGTCATGCGTTTGCATGTCTGGTCCGCAGCATCGGCGGACCCAAGGTAACGGGGGAATGGGCGGTGACGGGATCGAACCGCCGGCCAACTCGGTGTAAACGAGCCGCTCTACCTCTGAGCTAACCGCCCCCAACAGAACCGTAGGGCGGATCCACGACCCGCCTTGCGCATAATGGCACAAAGCGACCTGTCATCGACCCACCCCACAGTGAAAGCATCAATCTTAGTTCACGGCATCCTTCAGCGCCTTGCCCGGCTTGAAGCGGACAGAGGTGCTCTCCGGAATGCTGATCTCCGCACCGGTCTGCGGATTGCGGCCCTTCGAGGCCTTGCGGGTCGCGGTCGAGAAGGAGCCGAAGCCGACGAGACGAACTTCGTCCTTCTTCTTCAGCGCACCTTCGATTGCGCCAAACACGGCATCAACCACTTCGGCCGCCTTGGCCTTCGGAAGATCGGCATGCTCGGCCACGGCGGAAATCAGATCCATCTTATTCACGCTGGCTCTCCTGACATTTTTGTTCGGCGTTACCCCCGCCCGAAGCGTGGCACGCTCGTGCGACACTAAAAGGCGGATTTCGCCCGCGTCAACGAGATGTAATCCGAAAAAGCGCAGATTCCTGCGGGATCCATCGATTTCTTACAAAACGGCCCACTGGTGCAACACCAGTGGGCCATCCGACTCGGACGGATCCGTCTCGTCAATGCGGCAGGAGTGCTGTCGTCTCGGCCGACTTTGGCACCGGAGTCTCTTCCGGCTCGACCCATTCGATCGCCTCGGGCTTGCGAGCCAAAGCGCGCTCGATCACCTCATCTGCGTGAGACACCGGAATGATCGTCAGGTGCTTTTTCACGTTGTCTGGCACATCTGCCAGATCCTTCTCGTTGTCCTTCGGGATGAAGACAGTGGTGATCCCTGAGCGCAGGGCCGCCAGCAGCTTCTCCTTAAGGCCACCGATCGGCAGCACTCGGCCACGCAGGGTGATCTCACCGGTCATCGCCACGTCCCGACGAATCGGGATGCCGGTGAGCACCGAGACCATCGAGACCGCCATCGCCACGCCGGCCGACGGGCCATCCTTTGGGGTCGCCCCCTCCGGCACGTGGACATGGATGTCGCGCTTTTCGAACAAGGTCGGCTTGATGCCGTAGCTGATCGACTTGCTGCGCACATAGCTCAGTGCCGCCGACACGCTCTCCTGCATTACGTCACCGAGCTTGCCGGTGGTTTTCACGTTGCCCTTGCCCGGCAGCAGCACCGATTCGATGGTCAGAATCTCACCCCCCACTTCGGTCCAGGCCAAACCGGTGACAACGCCGACCATGTCGGAATCTTCCAGATCACCGTAGCGGTGCTTCTGTACACCGGCATATTTGGCGAGGTTCTTCCGGTTGATCGCCACTTTCTTCGACTTCTTGGTGACGATCTCCTTGACCGCCTTGCGCGCCAGATTGGCCAGTTCCCGCTCCAGCGAGCGAACACCAGCCTCCCGCGTGTAATAGCGGACAAGATCGAGCAGGGCTTCGTCGGTAACCGACCATTCCTCAGGCTTGAGGCCGTTCTGCTCGCTGACCTTCTTGAACAGATGGCGCTTGGAGATTTCGACCTTCTCGTCCTCCGTGTAGCCCGAGATCCGGATGATCTCCATGCGATCCAGCAGCGGCTGCGGCATCCGCAAGCTGTTGGCCGTGCAAACAAACATCACATCGGAAAGGTCGTAATCAACCTCCAGATAGTGATCGGCGAACGTGCTGTTCTGCTCAGGGTCGAGCACTTCCAGCAAAGCCGACGACGGATCACCGCGCCAATCCGAGCCCAACTTGTCGATCTCATCGAGCAGGAACAGCGGGTTGGAGGTTTTCGCCTTCTTCATGCCTTGAATCACCTTGCCCGGCATCGAGCCGATATAGGTGCGCCGATGGCCACGGATCTCCGCCTCATCACGCACGCCGCCGAGCGACATCCGCACGAAGGCACGACCGGTGGCCTTGGCAATCGATTTGCCGAGCGAGGTCTTGCCGACGCCCGGCGGCCCCACGAGACACAAGATCGGACCTTTCACTTTCTGGCTGCGGCTCTGCACTGCCAGATACTCCGTGATGCGCTCCTTCACCTTGTCCAGACCATAATGATCGAGATCCAGCTGCGCCTCGGCGGCAACCACGTCGTTGCGCACCTTGCTGCGCTTCTTCCACGGAATACTCAGCATCCAGTCAAGATAGTTGCGCACGACTGTGGCTTCGGCCGACATCGGGCTCATCGTCTTGAGCTTCTTCAGCTCCGCCATCGCCTTTTCACGGGCTTCCTTGGTGAAGCGGGTTTTCTTGATGCGGGCTTCAAGTTCCGCGGTCTCGTCCTTGCCTTCCTCGCCCTCTCCGAGTTCCTTCTGGATCGCCTTGAGCTGCTCGTTGAGATAATACTCGCGCTGAGTCTTCTCCATCTGCCGCTTGACGCGGTTGCGGATGCGCTTCTCGACCTGCAGGACGCCGATTTCGGACTCCATATGGCCGAAAACGCGCTCGAGTCGCTCACCGACCGCCTGGATTTCCAGCAGTTCCTGCTTTTCGGAAATCTTGATGTTCAGATGGCTCGCCACTGTGTCGGCGAGTTTCGACGGCTCCTCGATCTGGTTGAGCGAAACCAGCACCTCGGGGGCGATCTTCTTGTTCAGCTTGATATATTGCTCGAACTGGGTGACGACAGTGCGCCCCAGCGCCTCCAGCTCCTTCGAATCGAGATCGCGATCCGGCATCGGCTCGACGAAGGCCTCGAAGAAGGGCTCGGTTTCCTTGAAGGCTTCGATCCCGGCCCGGCTCTTGCCCTCGACCAGCACCTTCACGGTGCCGTCCGGCAGCTTGAGCAACTGCAGAATCGTGGAGACCGTGCCGACACGGTAAATGTCGTCCGACGACGGATCGTCCTGGGTTGCGTTCTTCTGCGCGACGAGAAGGATCTGCTTGTCCTCCTTCATCACCGCTTCCAATGCGCGCACGGATTTCTCCCGGCCCACGAACAGCGGCACGATCATGTGCGGGAAGACGACGATATCGCGCAGCGGCAGGACCGGAAGTGCGGTGCCGCTTGGGTGGGTGGTGTCCGTCATGATGACCTCCTGGAGGACAGTCTGTCTGACCCCGCCCGACCAGGCGGCACGGGGGTGGTGGTCTGGGCGTTGCTCCTCAACC
>CAITEF010000625.1 GCA_903891315.1 uncultured Rhodospirillales bacterium
AGCCTCGATCACAGTGAACCTCTTCGGTTCAATGTGATCGGGCGTTGCTCTAGGTCGATCTGGATAAGATTGTGATCGATTTCCACAGATGGTCAGACGCAAGCGTTGGGGAGCGGGATGTTCGGTTGGTTTGAGATTTGTCTGCTTGTGGCTGCGGCGGTGTTGCTGGTGCTTCGGGTGCTGCCCTATTGGCGACGATACCACCCGCTGTTCGGGGCGGGGTGTATGATGCTGCTGATCAGCGCT
Source organism: uncultured Rhodospirillales bacterium (assembly GCA_903891315.1). Classification (GTDB taxonomy): domain Bacteria; phylum Pseudomonadota; class Alphaproteobacteria; order Acetobacterales; family Acetobacteraceae; genus CAIQQQ01. The sequence continues at coordinate 247 of CAITEF010000625.1, forward strand.
CTGTTCCCGCGGGCCGGTAACCCGCTCGGTTTGTTTTTGTTCGGACCAACGGCGAAAGGCCCGCACTTGCCGCTCGAATTTTTCGGGGTGGTGTGGTGGGCGCTCGGGGCTTGGCTGTGCAAGAGCCTGCTCGACCTCGTACTGCGCCGAACCTTCTTTCCCGACAATGACGAGCCGCAAGCACGCCGCCTGTTTGCTGATCTGGCGACAGCGCTGATCTACGCTTTGGCCTTTGTCGGTGTTGTCGGCGCGGTGTTCAACCAGCCGGTGTCCACCTTTCTGGCCACCTCCGGCGTGGTGGCGGTTGTGCTCGGTCTCGCGTTTCAGAACACGCTGGGCGACGTGCTGGCTGGGCTTGCGATCAATATCGAGCGACCGTTCGGGGCAGGGGACTGGATCACCTTGCCCGAGAACATCACCGGCCAGGTGATGCAGGTGAATTGGCGCGCCACGCGGTTGCGGACCTGGACGCATGACATGGTGGTGATTCCCAACAGTGTCGCCGCCCGCGCGATCATGACCAATCACACCCGCCCATCCGGCGCGCATCGCTGCGTGGTTCTTCTGCAGGTCGATCTCAGCGTGGCACCGTCACGCGTCATCGAGGCGCTGATGGCGGTGGCCACTGCCAGCCCGGATCTGGCGCACGGCACCACGCCGCTGGCAATAGCGAGCGATTTCTCGGACTGCGTGATGGATTACAAGCTCGCCTTCGCTGTCGAAAGCTTCGCCCAGATTATCGGTGCCAAGTCAGACATGCTCGTGCGCATCGCCGACGCGTTCAAGCTTCAAGGTATCGGCATCGGCTCGCCTGCGATGCAGGTGCAAATGGTTCCGTCCAATGTCGCGCCAGGTGTGCCGCAGCCCTGACTGACGTGTGCATCAAAGGCCTTCGATGGCAGTGAAGCTGCGCCCTCCCTCGACTGATGCCGAAGCGCTGGCTTCCTTCAGTGCGTCAAGCAGGATGTTCGGATCGGCTGTCTCTGACATTGCGTTTGCCTCGTCATCGACCCGGTTGCGAATTGCCGGACTGTCGCGGCGCAACTCTTCCAGCAGCGCGATCACTTTGGCGGTTTTGTGCTCGCCCTGGATGGTAAGTTGCAGGGTCAATCTCGCATGGTGCCGGGCCAGTTGGTCTTCGCGGCGCTGGGTGATCAGGATCAGCCCGACGACAAAGAAGGAGCCGACTGAAAGCCCAGTCGACAGCCAAGGAAAGGGTGGGTGGTCGAACGGCGTCAGGCCGAGAGCAGGTGCGAGGCTGTTCAACGCGATCCACGCGCTGATCAGCAAACCCGCGACACCCAGAAACCAAGGACGACCCAACATTTCCGTGGTGTGATCCACCCAGCGCTGTTGCTGCGTGGCACTCTCAAGGTGTTCGACATCGAGTTGGGCGATGGAACGGATCGTATCTTCGACGTGAACCGCAAGCACCGGACGCGACATCTTCGGCTCGGCCGCCGTTTCGCTGTTAGGCAACCGGCGGCACATCCAGTGCTGCTTCGGCGCGCAGCACTTCGCTCAGCGCGGTCGGCTCGCCGCCGGCCATGCCCTCATTGGAGGCTGCGGCCAACTCGCGGGAATCCTGTTCGAGGGTTTTGAGCGCCTTGCTCTTTTCCGCGGGGGACAGGGTGGGGTCTTTCAGCACCAATCCGGGGGCCTCATAATTTGTCTGCGATTCCGATGGGCCGTCATTCGGAACGGTTGCTTCAACTGGCATTTTCATCATCCTTGCCCTGGGGCGGGTGCTGCGCCAACGCCCGTTGAAATTCGCGAGAGATCAGCCGGTCGAGCGCGTCGCCGAGATCGTGGATCTGACGACGCATGGCGTAGAGCTCGTCGAGCAGCTGCAACACCACCGGCAAGGCTTCCTCGTCGATGCACAGCTCGTCACGCAATTCGCAGATCAACTGCACGCGGGCGACGTCGATCTCCTGGAACTGATAGGCCCCGGAAGCGCCGTGCGGCCGAACCCAGTCATTGTCGATCCACCGCTCCAGATCGGGCTGTGTCAGGCCGGAAATCCGGGTGATCAGAATATCGATACCGATCATGCAGCGCTCTCCATTGCGTGACGCGGGTTTGGCGCGAGGTCGGGCTTCCAGTCGCGCAGGAATGCGACGAGCGCCGGGTCGGGGGTGCCGAGGGTGACGCGCAAGGTGGCGTAGAGATCGCCCGCCGCCACCTTGCTGGCATTTTTGCCATGCTCCGGGACACCGCGACCGCGCAGGCGCAGTTGCGTCAGGCTGTCCGATCCGGCCGGGATGCGCATCCGCACCTTCCCACCCGGTGTCGGCACGTCGATCTGCCCGCCAAGCACGGCCTCGGAGAGGCTGACCGGCAGATCGAGCCTGATATCGGCACCGTCCCGGCGAAAGAATGCATGCGGGGCGACGTGGATTTCGATCAGTGCATCGCCACGCGCGCCATCGTCGTCGCCGGGCTCGCCCTGGCCGCGCAGGCGCAGCGTATCGCCGTCAGACGTGGCGGGCGGAATGCGCACGTCCAACGTCCGACCATCCGGCAGCGTGAGCCGCGTGGTGGTGCCGTTGATGGCGTCGAGGAATTGCGCCGTCAGGGTGAAATGCTGGTCCTGGCCGCGTCTGGGTCCCCGCCTGCTGCCGGCCCTGGATGTGCGGCCCGCGCCGAACATCGAGCTGAACATATCCCCGATATCCTGGCCATCCCAGGCATCCTCTGCCGCACCGGCCGGGGCATAGCGACGCCCCGCGTGACCGTCGGCGTAGTCGCGATAGGAGGTCGGGCGCGGCTTTTCCTGACCGGTGGCATCGATCTCGCCACTGTCGAACCGGGCGCGCTTGACCGGGTCGGACAGCAATTGGTGCGCTGAGGCGAGATGTTTGAATCGCTCCTCGGCCTGCGCATCGCCCGGATTGAGATCCGGGTGATGGCGCTTGGCCAGTTTGCGATAGGCGCTACGGATCGTCTCCAGGCTGGCGTCGCGCGCCACGCCCAGGGTCTTGTAGGGGTCGTCTGTGCTGACCGTGTCAGAGATGTCGTGTCACTCCACGGAGCGGCGGTTCAGGGTGTTAACGCCTTGCGGCTCAGTTCGAGGAACTGGTTGTCACTCATCCGGGTGATATCGGCGACGACCTCGTTGACCACGCGGCGGAACAGTTGCTGGTGATGATGCTTCAGGTAATCGCTCAATTGGTGGGCTGCATTGCTGTGGCCGGCGCCGTGGCCGACCAGCACGATGCGGCCACTCGGCATCAGCGCCTGGGCGATGGCCTCGTGGTAGGTGGCCTCTTCGGCCTCCCGCTGTTCGTCATCGCGTCCCTGATCGTGATGCGCCAGATGGCGCAGGATGCGATCCGGGTCGCTCGCACGGATGACATGGTGGGCCTTGTCGGGCGAGCGCAGATCGAGATGGAACAGCCGACACGCGCTCTCCTCCACGACCACCAGCACATCGCTGCTCGGCGCGACCGGTGCGATCGAACTCGGTTCGGCTTCCGGATGTCCAGGGCCCCATCCGGCATGGGTCAGCAGATGGCGCAACGCCATCACTTCATCGGTCATCAGGCTATGACCGCGGGTTTTGGTGACGCGGTGGTGTTCGTCACCAATCGCATAACTCACCGCCCCGTTC
>CAITEF010000626.1 GCA_903891315.1 uncultured Rhodospirillales bacterium
TAGCGTGATCGATAATGATCTTGTCCTCCCACTCGCGCTCCTCGAGAAATTGGGCGACGGCGGCGGCTAGCGGCATGTCCGGCGTTGCGGTCGTGACGGTCGCGGCTTCGGGGGGCGACGGGTCATCCGTCATGTCACACGTGCTCCTATTTCGTGTTGTTCGGGATTTCGCCATGGTGTTGGGTCTCCCGGAGGATATCGGTGAGCAGGTCGGTGATGCGGCCGGCGAGGGCCAGCGGGTCTGGCGGCACCCCTCTGGCGCCGATTAGCAACGCCGGGTCGAGGGCCAAGGCGATACCCGGCGCCACCGGTAGTGTGACGGGGCCCCCACGACCTTCGCGCAGGGGCTTGATGGCAGCAGGCTTGAAGCCCAGCGTCCGCAGGCGCTGGTACGCACGGATGGCGGCGACATGAACGTCGCCATAGCTGGCATTGGAGCGTCCCCCGTCTGGCGCCGGCATCAGCCCCTCGGCGACGAGGTAGCGGATCTGGCGGGGCGTCTCCTCTGTCAGTTCGGTGAGTTCGTGGATGTTCATGGCCGCCTTTCGACAAGGAGAATGTCATTAACGAAGGCGGGATGCAAGCTCTTTCGACAAATATTTTGTCGAAGTAGTGGACGGCCTGCCCTCGCGGTTGGCCACCTCGGCCAGGTCGGGCCAGGCCCGGGCGATGGTTGGCAGGCGGTGTTCCCAAAGGCCATCTGGCCGGGTTTCGCGGCTGGATGCTTGCCGATGGCTATGCTGGCTACAATGCGCTCTTCCGACCGAAGCGAAGCCAGCCGGCGGCGGTGCAGCATGTCGCCTGTTGGGCGCATGCGCGGCGCTAACTGTTTGACGAGTAGGAAGGCACCAAATCGCCCATCGCTGAGGAGGCCTTGCAGCGGATCCATGCGCTCTACGCCATCGAGGCGGAGATCAACGGCCAGCCGCCAGTACATTGCCATGCCGAGCGCCAAGCCCGCAGCAAGCCCTTGCTGCTGGCACTGCAGGTGTGGATGGAAGCGCAGCGACGCCGGCTCTCCGGCAAGTCCGACCTGGGCAAGGCGCTGCAATACGCGCTCGGCCGATGGGAAGCGCTGGTGCGCTATCTCGATGACGGGCGGCTCTCGATCGACAACAACCGGCTGAGCGGCTGCTGCGCGGCATTGCCGTGACCAGAAAGAACTTTCTGTTCCTGGCCAGCGATGCCGGCGGTTAGGCAAGGCATGACTGCTTACAGAGAAAGTTTTTTAATTTAAGGGGCCGCGCACTCCTTCGATCTCTGGATCAATAATCCGGGCTGCCTCCTTTAGCCAATATTCAGCTGCAACTAGATCTTGAGTTACACCCTCACCATGTTCGTAAATGTGAGCAAGGCTCAACATCGAAAGCTTAAGTCCGGATTCAGCACCTCTGTGAAACCAGTATGCCGCTCGCTCCAAATCGCGATTTGTCGCGTTGGGATGCGCCAGGCATGCAGCAAGGTTTTGAGGTGCAGTTGAGATGCCACTTTCAGCAGCGATAGTGTATAATTCTATTGCTTTATCGATATTTTTTGGGACGCCGTTCCCGTGCTGGTACATGAGGGCAAGATTGTTTGCCGCATACGCGTCGCCCTGCTCGGCTGAAGCCTGATACAAATCACGCGCTAAATTGAGGTCGCGTTCAACCTCGATCCCTTCTGAGTAATAGATAGCCAACCGACGTTGGGCGAGAGCCGATCCACCCTTTGCCGCTTGTGAATAAGCCATTAACGCAAGATCATGACGGGGTTCGCCAACTGTTCCTGCTGCAAGCATCTCTCCAAGAAGCGCGGATGAACCGATGTCTCCAAGGTTAGTACCTTTAAGCAAGAGGTCGAATGCTTCACTGGGAGATTTTTCTACTCCCATTCCGTAAAGAAGTATAGTTCCTAATCCATAATAAGACTCCGGTATTTCATGGGCGACTGCTTTCTCAAGCCAGAATTTCGCTTTCACAGGATCTGAGGCAGGCCCAAACAGCAGCATATTGCCGAGAACAGATTGCGCAAATGCAAACCCTTGGCCGGCGATCTCTTCGACAATCGCCGTGGCCTCATCGTCACGCCCGGCATGATAGAGCGTCTGTGCCTCTTGATAGCGTGCTATATGAGCTGCGTTTGGGTCACTGACTTCTGGCATTTTTCGCGTCCTTCGATTCCCTGCCCGTCCAGACATCTTTATCCTACACCGCTTCGACCAAACGGATATCTCGTTCGGCACCGTCGCCGAGTGCGGCAAGGGCGGCCTGATAGCCCGGGGAGTCGTGGGTGGTAGTAGCCTGTGCCAGGCTATCAAACGCGATCACAACGGTGCGCTGGTCCGATCCAGCTTCGTAGGTTTTCGCTGGCATGCCGCGCACGAGAAATGTTCCACCACCAGCAAGGATGGCGGGACCAGCCAACACGGCATAGGCGGCGAGTTTCTCCGGGTCTTAGTGTCCATCCGGGAACAGCGCGAGTCATCTGAATCGGTTGTGATTGGCTCGCAGCGGCGGGCGGGGTGAGAACGGCGTCCATGTGGACGCCCCAGAACCGACCAAAATACGACCGCAGTAAGCTGCGCTACCCGAGCGACCTGACCGACGAGGAGTGGGCGATCATTGCCCCGCTGATTCCGCGCGCAAAGCGTGGCGGCAACAAGCGCACGGTTGACGTGCGGGCGGTGCTGAACGGGGTGATGTACATCCTGAGCACTGGCTGCCAGTGGGCGACACTCCCGCCGAAGGATCTGCCGCCGCGCAGCACGGTGAACGACTACCTGAGGCGCTGGGACGCCGACCGGACGCTCGACGCCTCTACGTCCAGTGCCGGGAACAGGCCGGCCGTGAGGCCAGCGCGTGCATCGCCTGCAGCAGCAGCACCTTGAACATCAGCACGTGGTCAAAGGCCGGGCGGCCGCCCTTGCTGCCATTGCCCCGAGGGACGGCCCGCTCCAACTCCGGCCGGAACTGCTCAAAGTCCACAAGGGCGGCGATACGCTCGAGGTCGTCACCCTTGGCCGACAACTCCCGCAGCCGATCCGACATGTCGAAGAAGCCCGGTTGCCCAACCATCGCCGCCGCCCCGCTCATCAGGTCAGGATTGAATCAGCCTGCCGCCCCATGAGCCAGAGGTTTTTGGAGGCGTCCAACTTCCCGGCCGGTTTGCGCAGCACCTGCCGTCACGTGAACCTCGAGATCGTCAAGCGATCCGAGTTGCGCAACTTCGTCGTGCTGCCGAAGCGTTGGATCGTCGAGCGCACCATCGCCTGGCTCAACCGCTGCCGACGGTTGGCCAAGGACTGGGAATGCCTGAACCGCAGCGCGCTCGCCTTCCTGCGCTGGGCGTCCGTTCGCCGCATGCTCCGAAGGCTATGTCAGAAAACCATAAGATCCCGGATGGACTCTTAGGCGGGATCACCAACCAATCGAAAGCTGCTCTTTGACGGACATCGGATCCAGCACAAGCGGAGAGGTTTCCCAATCGGCATCTTCAACTCGGCTATATTTGACATCGAACGGGTTCCGTGTGGCTGCCGTCCGATCGATCAGTTGCTTGGCGGCCTGCTCGTCATCGA